>JBIKZA010000078.1:0-8492 GCA_044354975.1 Flavobacteriales bacterium | reverse complement strand
ACGGAACATACACGTACACTCCAAATCCGAACTTCAGCGGAACGGACGTGATTGTGGTATCGATTTGCGACGCAGGATTACCATTGCCGGGAATATGTGTCAACGATACGATATTCATCACTGTGAATGCAGTCAACGACGCACCGATTGTAGACAATGAAACGATTACTACGAACGAAGACACTGCGGTATCTGGTGACTTGACTGACGCAGGCGATGTTGATCCAGATGGAACAGCATTGACAGCGAACACAACTCCGGTAAGTGGACCTTCAAACGGAACAATCGTCATCAACACAGATGGAACATACACCTACACTCCAAATCCGAACTTCAGCGGAACGGACGTGATTGTGGTATCGATTTGCGACGCAGGATTACCATTGCCGGGAATATGTGTCAACGATACGATATTCATCACTGTAATACCATGTATAAGTATACCAACATCCGACTGTGACGGTGATGGTGTTACAAATGGGCAAGAGGTTGTTGATGGGACGAGTCCAACAGATCCATGTTCATTGCTGATTGCCAGTCAAACAGTAGTGCCAAGTGCGGTGTGGAATGACGCTGACTGCGACAACGACGGTTCAACAAATGGTGAAGAGATTGTAAATGGAATCGATCCATTGAATCCAGATACTGATGGCGATGGTGTGATTGACGGAACAGAAATCGCAGATGCAACGAATGCATTGGATCCATGTTCATTATTGATTGCCAGCCAAACGGTAACACCAAGTAGCGCTTGGAACAATGCCGATTGCGACAACGACGGGTCAACAAATGGGGAAGAGATTGCAAATGGAATCGACCCATTGAATCCAGATACTGATGGCGATGGTGTGATTGACGGAACCGAAATCGCAGATGCAACGAATGCATTGGATCCATGTTCATTGTTGATTGCCAGCCAAACGGTAACGCCAAGTATCGCATGGAACAATGCCGATTGCGATAACGACGGTTCAACGAACGGTCAGGAAATCACAGACGGAACAGATCCATTGAATCCAGATACTGATGGCGATGGTGTGATTGACGGAACAGAAATCGTAGATGGCACGAATGCTTTGGATCCATGTTCATTGTTGATTGCTAGTCAAACCGCAGCACCGAGCACTGCATGGAACGATGCCGATTGTGACAACGATGGAATATCCAATCTTGAGGAGGTGAATAGTGGAAGTAACCCATTCAATTCATGTAGTCCTGTAGCGTGCGATGTTGTTATACCCGAGGCATTTACGCCGGATGGAGATGGAATAAATGATGTCTTCGTGATTGAAGGAATCGAATTATATCCAAACAATACAATAACAATCTTCAATCGTTGGGGTGTGTTAGTGTACCAAGAATCTAATTACCAAAATAATTGGAATGGCACCACACAAAGCACGTTCACGTTGGGCGGCCAGGATTTACCAACCGCCACCTACTACTATGTCTTTGACAGCATGGATGAGAATGTTGGAGTACTAAAAGGTTATATCTATCTACAGCGATAAAAAAAAAGGCGCTCAGTGAATATTCACTGGGCGCCATTATAAAATCAACCACATGAAAGAATTGATTAAAGTATTAAGTGTTGCAATTGCAGGAGTTTTAGCAATGCCCGCATTTGGACAACAGGATCCGCACTTCACACAATATTCTGACAATATGCTATTCGTGAATCCTGCTTATGCAGGAAGCGGAGGTGTATTTAATTTAACAGATATTCACAGAGAGCAATGGGTTGGCTTTGATGGAAGACCAGTTACAACAACGATGAGTGCGAATACACCATTGACACGAGAGTCAATTGGTTTGGGACTTACGTTTGTAAGTGATAAAATAGGTCCTACAAAACAGACAATGTTTTACGGGGATTATTCGTACACTGTTAAAGTTAACAACAGAGGGGGGAAATTGTCCTTCGGTTTAAAAGCAGGAATGAATGTGATATCCGTTTCAACATCTGGACTACAAACGACAGAAGCCAGTGATCCAAATTTAATTCAAAATGCAAGAAATCATATCAATCCGAATTTTGGCTTTGGTATTTATTATCGATCTCCTCGATTCTTTGTAGGTGGAAGCAGTCCACGATTGCTTGAAAGAAGCTATGACGGTATAAGCACAACAAATATTGAAAGAAGGCATTACTTTGGAATTGTAGGAGGTGTTATTCCTTTGAATGAAGATTGGAAATTAAGACCCACATCTTTGGTGAAAATAACGGAGAATAGTCCAATAGGAATAGATGCAAGCGTAGCTGGAATTTACAAAGAAAAATTCTGGTTTGGTGCAATGTATCGTCTTAATGCCGCATTTGGATTGTTCACTCAATTTCAAATCACTCCGCAATTCAAACTTGGAATAGCCACAGACTTCGGAACCCAAGCGATAAGAAATTATAACTATGGGACGTATGAAGTGCTAGTGTCTTATGATTTTGTATTTAAAAAAGTGGGACTTCGTTCTCCTCGCTTTTTTTAATTTAACACAACAACTTGATTATGAAAAAACAATGCTTGGTAATTGCCCTTTTCTTAGTGGCGTTTACTTCTTTTGGACAAGCGGGGAAGCTTAAGAAAGCAAATAATTATTTCGATAAACTGGCATATTCCTTTGCAGCAGAATTATACGAAGAGTTGATTGGTTCCGAGTTAGACAGCCCCACGCTCAAGTCGAAATTGGCAACATGTTATTATCTGATGGGAAATACCGTTAAAGCGGAAAATGACTTCGCGTTAATGATTAATAGTCCAGAAGCCACGAAAGATGACTTTTTCTACTACGCTCAAGCTTTAAAGCAAAATGGAAAGTATTCGGAGAGTGATATATGGATGGCCAAGGTGAATCAGCTGTCTTCAAATGACTCAAGAGGTTTGTCTTATGCAAATAACACGACATATTTTGATAAGATTGAGGGGGAGGGAGCTCGTTTTGAAATTAAAAATTTAAATTGCAATTCATCGGTCTCAGATTTTGGGGCTTATCCATCTGTAAATGGAAAGCAAGTGTATTTTATTTCTTCGAGAAGAAAACCTGTTATCATTCAATACGAATGGCCATGGAATGAATCACAATATTTAGATGTTTACAAGTCCGATGTTGATAGTATAAATGAATTGTCAAATGTTTCATTGCTTGACAAAAAGGTAAATACAAGATTTCATGAAGGCCCCTTGTGCTTTTCATCTGATGGGAAATACGTTTATTTCACAAGAAGCAATGTCGCTAGAGGAAGACAACGAAAAGACAAACAGGGTATTCAGAACTTAAAGTTATTTCGCGCAACAATAGATCAAGAGGGTAATTGGAATAATGAAGAGGAACTTCCGTTTAACTCAAAAGAATATTCAGTAGGTCATCCATCGATTTCAAATGACGGAAAGGATTTGTATTTTGTTTCTAATATGCCAGGTGGATTTGGAGGTGCGGATTTATACAAGGCAACAATAAATCCAGATGGTACATTTGGAAAGGCTGAAAATTTAGGTTTAGTATACAATACCGAGGGTCAGGAAATGTTCCCTTGGTTCAATGTTAATGGTGATTTGTTCTTTTCTTCGAACGGACATATTGGTCTTGGCGGTCTAGATGTATTTGTTATGGAGACGACCGAAGGCGCAGAACTTCAAAACGTGGGAATGCCTGTTAACTCGCAATCTGATGACTTCGCATTTACCATGAATAAAGACAATTTAACAGGGTTTTTCTCTTCGAATAGAGCGGGCGGAAAGGGAGATGATGATATATATTCTTATACCTTAATTAAACCAATAAAGAAACAACTTTGGATTGTTGGAATTGCGAGAGACGCTGCAACAGGTCAAATGCTTGTGAACGCCAATGTAGACTTACTGAACGAAAAGGGTGTCGTTGTTGGTACTGTGAAATCTGATAATTCGGGTTCTTATACGTTTAAAGTAGACACTAACTCAGATTACGTGGTAGCTGTTAGTGGCGTAGAAAAAAAGCAGAATAATCAACGTTCGGTAACTACAAAAAACATAGCGGATGATGTTACAGTTATTAACGGGGATGTAAACCTTGAAAAGGAATTTGAATTATTTATGTATTGCTTAGTCACAGATTCAAAATCTTTGCTGCCGCTTGAAGGTGTGAAAATTACAGTTACAAATAATGAAACGAATAGCGTATTTATTGATCAACTAACATCAAAAACAGGGGATGCGGAAAAGGAAATTGAAGGAACGGAAATAAATGAAAAGTTATCCTACACAATACAACTTGAAAAAGAAGGTTATTTGACAAAGGTTTTGACTTTCGAATATAACATATCCCAAGGCGGGAGAGTTAATGTTCACGAGTCTTTAGACTTGACCCTCGATAAAATTGACGTTGGTATAGATCTCGCATCGATAATTGAAATTAATCCGATTTATTTCGATTTCGATAAATACGATATTCGAGCTGATGCTGAAGTTGAGCTAAAAAAGATAGTAAAGGTGATGAACGAAAATCCTTCAATGGTTATTGAGTTAGGTTCGCACACCGATTGTCGCTCTAGTATTGAATACAACCAGAAACTATCTGATAACCGCGCGAAAGCATCGGCAGCATACATACAGAAGAGAATTTCAAATCCGGAGAGAATATACGGTAAAGGATACGGTGAGTCTAAATTGAAAGTGAACTGTCCCTGCGAGGGAGCAGTTAAATCGCCTTGTTCTAAAAAATCGCATCAACAGAACAGAAGAACTGAATTTGTAATTATAAAGATGTAATTAAAGTAATAATTGCAATTAGAGTTTTCATTTTCAGCATGGTGTAAAGTGTGATGCAACTGTTCGTCGTCTTTATCTTCGTTCCATGAAATCGAAACTGCCAAACGTAGGTACAACCATATTTTCAACCATGTCGGCTCTTGCTGTGCAAGAAGGCGCTTTGAATTTGGGACAAGGATTCCCAGGATTTCCAATTGATGAAAAGTTAATTGACTTGGTAACCAAGGCTATGAGGGACGGTTTCAATCAATACGCCCCAATGCCAGGTATGCCTGTTCTTCGACAAATAATTACAGAACAACTCAATGCACGTCACGGTTGCAACTACGATTGGAATACCGAAGTCAACATCACAGCGGGCGCATCGCAAGCCATATTCACAGCTATTTCAACATTGGTATTTCCAGGTGATGAAGTAATTCTTTTCGCACCGGCATACGATTGCTATGCACCAGCGGTAGAGTTGAATGGTGGGAAGGTTATTTGGATTGAATTGGAAGGAGAAGACTTTCACATTCCATGGGAGAAAGTAAAAGCCGCCATGAACGACCGAACGAAATTGATGTTGGTGAATACGCCACACAATCCGACGGGTGCGGTGAACACGTTAAACGATGCTCACGAATTATTGAATGTGGTTCGCGATACAAATGTTTTTGTGATCTCCGATGAAGTGTATGAACACATCGTGTTCGATGGACGAAAGCACGAGAGTTTGGCGCAGTTCCCAGAATTGCGCGAGCGAATGATGTTGGTGTATTCCTTCGGGAAGACGTTTCATGCAACCGGATGGAAATTGGGTTATGCTGTTTGCGATGCGAAGTGGATGGTTGAATTTCGAAAGCAACATCAGTTCAACGTTTTCACGTGCAACGCACCCTTTCAAATAGCCATTGCGGAATACATGAAGACGGTTGACTATTCTGAAATCTCTCGCATGTACGAACGTAAACGAAATTTATTTGTGGAAGCCCTTGCGGGCAGCCGATGGAGAGTTTTGCCCTGCGCAGGAACCTATTTCCAAGTGCTCGACTACAGCGAAATTTCCGATGAATCCGATTTCGATTTTGCGGTGAAGTTGAACAAGGAAGCGAAAGTCACAAGCATTCCACTTTCACCTTTCTATGAAAACGGAAGTGCGGAAAAGCGTTTGCGTTTTTGTTTCGCGAAGGAAGATCACGAATTGTTGGAAGCAGCCAGCCGATTGAAGGCTTATCTTAGCTGACAATGAGACGCTTTTTATTCCTCATACTTTTTTGTTTGTCGCTGCAAGCGAACGCACAATTCCGTTCGTTGAATCCGATGTCGTTTTTACCTAGCGAAAATCCATCGTTTGTGGTTTCACCCATGGACTACAACAAAGCAGGTGCTTATTATCAATCGTCGGGTGGAAGAGGTCTACAAGGACAAATGAATTTAGATAAAATCTACTCGGCAGTAGGTGTCGACGTTTATCAGAATTCAAACGCCTTCAATGCGGCAGCCCTTCAATTCGCAACGCATTCATACACCACACGTAGCAATTTGCACGTGGGATTTGGCGGACGTGCGGAGTTTTCGAATTATGACAATCAACGTTTTGCATATGCCCTCGGCTTGAATGTCATGAGCAATCCAGCTGGAAAATTCATGGTGGGTTTATCCTATAAATCGAATGACCTTCAAGTCATGCCTTTCGGTAACGAAGTGAAAAATGTTTCGCAGGTGCTGTGCACGCAAGTGGGATGGTCATTTCTGAATCTATCGAGAAAGGCAACGTTAGCTTTTTCAGGAATCTACAAGCGCGGATTCGAAGATGAATCGAAGCTTCGTCAATACCAAGCAGGACTTAATTTTTCAACCCGAAAATACGCAGTGGGAATGGGAGTGCGAACATGGGATAATGTGCACAGCGGAGCATACGTTCGAGGTATGTATATTTTCCGAAAATTTGTTTGTGTTTACACGGGACTCGCAAGCGACAAGCACAAATCACTTCAACATTTGAATCACGAAATTTCTCTTCAATATAAATTTTAATTATGAAAAATCTATTTGCATTTAGCGCATTGTTTTTTGTTTCGATTGGAATGTTCGCACAAGCGAATGTGTCCTCGAATATTACACAAGTAACAGTGTACCTTCAAGGTGCCCAGTTGGTGCATACGGCTGAAACGCAGGTTTCGCAAGGGAAGCAGACAGTAGTATTTACGGGTTTAAGCGCAGATATGCAACCCGAAAGTGTGGTGTTGGAATGCAACAACCGCAATGTGGTTTTTCAAAGTGTTTCCATTCGTAACAACTATTTGAAAGAGCAAACACCGAATGCGAAGATTGCAGAATTGCAAGAGAAGTCGGCTTTGGTGGAAGAGAAATTGGCTACGCTTCGAGCAGAGAAAAGTGTCTATGCAAAGGAACGTGACATGTTGTTTCGCAACGAAGCCATTGGCGGAACATCGAACAACGTTCCTATTGCAGAGATCGAAAAGGCTGCCGATTTCTTCCGTAAGCGCAACAACGAAATCAATGTTTTCTTGTTGAAAGCAGATGCAGAAGAGCGCAAACTCATTAAAGAGTCAGCCGGCTATACTGCGCAATTGTTAGAGATGAACGCAAAAGAGAATCCTCCGACTTCAGAAGTAACAGTTGTGTTGGATGCGAAGACGAGAGGAGAAGCCATCTTCACCTTGAAGTATTTGGTTCGCAATGCCGGTTGGGCGCCGAAGTATGATGTTCGTGCAGAGAATGCCATTGATCCCGTTAAGCTCGATTATCACGCGAATGTGTTCAACAAATCAGGATTGGATTGGACAGAAGTGTTAATGGTTTTAAGCACGAGCGAGCCTCTTCAAGGAGCTGAAAAGCCAACTTTAGAGACTTGGGACATAGCAGAGTCGACACAAAGAATTGCAGGAGTCCAAAAGAATTTGGAGTCTGTTATGGTCATGAAGAGCAATCGTAGTGATTATTTGAAAAAGGAAGATAAAGGTGGTAGTGGAGAGGTAGCCTTTCAGCAAGTGGCCGTTCAAGAGTTGAGTGCAGAATTCGAGATTGAATTGCCGTACACTATTTTGGCAGACGGCAAACCTTATGTTGTAGACGTTGCGTCGTTCACCTTGCCAGCAACCTTCATGCATTATGCTGTTCCGAAACAAGATGCCGACGCATTCTTAACGGCCAAGGTTGTTGGTTGGAACGCGCTGAATTTAGTGAGTGGAAAGGCTAGTGTTTATTTCGCAGGTACGTATTTGGGACAGAGTTTCATTAACACAGCCTCTGTAGATGACACGCTTTCACTTTCGTTGGGAAGAGACAAGCGCGTAGCTTTGGCGCGAAAACAGAAGTCTGAGCTGAGCAAACGCCAATTGCTGGGCAACAATGAAAAAGAAACGTTTTATTTCGAAACAACCGTTCGCAACAACAGAGACAAGGAGATTAATGTTTTGTTGGAAGATCAACTGCCTATTTCTTCCGATGGCGAAATTGAAGTAGCCATGTTGGAAATCTCTGGAGCTGAATTAGAGAAGAACACCGGTAAACTTTCTTGGAATATAAAGTTAGCACCTGGAGAAAGTAAAACAGTCACCCTCGGCTACAGCATCAAGACTCCGAAGTCTATGCAAGTTTCGAAGTTGAAGTTTAGAATGATTGCGGCTCCAAGCTTTTAGAACTGCGTAATTGGAAATCCTTCGGATTTATTCCTACTGCGTAATTGGAAATCCTTCGGATTTATTCCTACTGCGTAATTGGAAATCCTTCGGATTTATTCCT
>JBIKZA010000031.1:0-26311 GCA_044354975.1 Flavobacteriales bacterium | reverse complement strand
GTGGCGGATGGTGGACTTCAACCGAAGGTACAGGAATTGGATATGAAAATTCTTCTTGGGATCGCTACTTAGAAGCAGAAAAAAACACTGTTGAAACTTATTCAGAGCCTAGAGCGCTAGGTTTCTCGGTTCGGTGCATAAAAATCAAAAAATAACATTCACTTAAATTCCACCCATATTATGAAAACAATAACTTTTACTTTTTTTTATTTACTATCATTTTTATCCTTTTCTCAATGGCAAGTTAAATTGGATAAGAATATTAATTGGTATCAAGTTTCACCAACTGGAAATTTGATTTTGGGAACTTTGGAAGGTGTGTCAGGAATGGATGATAAAACTGGAATTATCACATACTCAGTAAATGCAATCGATTCTCCAAAAGAGGACGAATTTAAAATGATTCCAAACACACCTTTTGGTATGATTACTCGCGGACAAGGACAATTGGAGACCAAAGTCATTTTTAATGTAAACGATGGTAAAGTACTTTACGATTCTAAAAAAGAAAATACCATTATCGGAAAACAATACCTTTTAGGCAGCACAGGAGATTTTCTTATGCAAGGATTGAAAGGATCGGAATCAGTTTTCTTTCTTGTTGACGCCTCAACTGGAAAAGTTAGATGGGAATTAAAAGGAGTTTTTGGAAACAGCATCTTTGCTGAAGTGATTGATGGTAACCCGATTGAAACCGAAGATGGAAATTTCATAATCCCTACCACTGGGGGAATGAAAGGTGGTGCAATTTATTGTTTTTCAGCAGCAGATGGTAAACAAATTTGGAAAGCCGAATTGCCTAAGTCAAAAGGAGCCCAAACTACAACTGTAACTGAAACCAAATTAGCTACTTCGTTTCTTGAAAAGGATAAATTCATTTATATCAAAGGTCAAGCAGTAATGGCCTATGAGCTTGCAAGCGGAAATCCCATTTGGGCTCAACCCGCTAAGCAAAAAGGCTTGCCAGATTTAATAATTTATGATCCTGTTGGATTGATAATTTCAAGTGCTGTCGATCCAAATAATACCATGTTTAAACCAACAATGACTATGTATGATTATAAAACTGGAGCTGAATTATGGACAGAACAAGTGAAGTTAAAGGGGACAGTTAAGAAATACAGCTACAGCAACAAAGGATTAATCATCAGCATGGAAGGAACCAATGGCACAAGTTTATTGAACATTGTTGATCTCGAAAACGGGAGCTACTTATTTAAAGATTTTTATAAGGTAAATGGTTCTGTTCAAGAAATGAAACTCCTAGAAAATGCCGTTTACGTTAGAACTGACTTAGAAGAGGATATTGTAAGTCTCGAGTCAAATAAATCTATTTTAGCAAAGAACGTAGCATCAAAAATTGACTATCCATTGCTCAACTTACGCGACGGAGATTTGTCGTATACTTTCAATCCTTCATCTTCCATGTTAACTGTTACTGATCTAAATGCGTCAACTCAAGAAGCATTGGTTGCAAATCAAATTCAATTTGAACAAAAAGAAAAGCCAACTCGAATTGAAATCATCAAAGATTTAATTGTTTTGAGTTCATCACAAACAGTTGCAGCATACTCAAAAGAAGGGAAAGAAGTTTACAAATCACACATCCCTGCGCCTGGTATTTCAGGTTGGAAAAAAGCATTGTATGCAACCTCAGCTATACTGAATACAATGGATGCAATGCGTTATGCAGACCTAGAAGTCAAAGCGAAAGAAGCATCTAAAAATGTTAATACACCAGAAGCACGTGAATTTTGCGATGCGATTGGACAATTGGCAAATACAGGAGCCTCAGCTCATCTTTCAGCTGCTTCAAAAGAAATGGAAATGGTCAAAAAACGTTTTAAAGCTTCGGCATCAGGAAATGACGTTCAATTTATTTTAGGCAAACTTGAGTCCAAAGACTTTGGATTAATTGGCATCTCAAAAACTACAGGACAAAAAACCATTGAAATCAACTTTGGAAAAGATAAAGAACCAAAATATATTTTGGATGACGTGTCAAGGACAATCTATTACTTGTCAGAATCTATGGAAATGAAGGCTATTAAATACTAAAAATTACAGAAAATATTTAATGAATAAAAACGCCCTTTAACAGCGTATAAGCGATCTTGCCTTGCCCCCTAACTTGCTGGAAAACACAAGGCGAGATCGCTTACACGCATAACGTTAGCAATCCCAATGCGGAGATTAACCCATCTATTCACCGCAAAGAATGCGGAGAATATCTCTAGAAACTCGTTCTTCTCCTTACATTAGTCTAACATGACGAACCTCTTTCCACATCAATACTCCCAATTTGTTTTTGTTTTCGCGATAGCACTTACTTTAACGATTTCTGCTTCCGCCCAAACCAAAATCGAAGGGACTTACAATTCCAAAACGAAAAAATTCGAGCCGACAAACACCGCATACTCCTTCGGAGATTTTCGTGGTGCGTATGCTACTTTTCGTTTGAACGACAAACGCGGAATAATTGATACCACTGGGAAAGTTATCGTGCCAATGAAGTACGACGAAATTGAACCGTTCATGGACGGCGTGGCACGCGTGGAAATTTTCGGGGACTACCCTACCCATTACGGATACATTGACGAACAAGGAAACGAAGTGCTTCCTGTTATCTATACAGATGCTGATGATTGGTTCTACCGCAGTATGCGTTTCTCTGATTTAATTGTTGTTGGAATAGATCAGAAATACGGATGCTTCGATAAAAAAGGAAAAAAAGTCCTTCCCATGGAATACGGGGGCATTGGAAACTATTCAAGCGGATTAGCCACCATTTACAAAGACGGGAAAATGGGGTGCATAAACAAGGAAGGAAAGATTGTCATTCCTATCATCTACGAAAGAATAAGCGACTTCGGATTTGAAACAACTACAGTTCAAAAAGACGGCAAATGGGGAATTATTAATAAAGCCGGAGAGGTTGTATTACCCATCATCTACGAAGCAGAAATTCGCTTCAGCGGCGAACTAGCCATTACGAAACTCAATGGGAAATTCGGTGCCATCACGAAAACAGGGACCGTGCTCATTCCCTTTCAGTTCGAAAGCCTCGCGTATTTCCGTGAGGGATTGGCGCATGCCATTTTAAATGGTAAACATGGATTCATCGATGAAAAAGGAGAAACCGTTATCCCCTTTGAATACGACTGGGCGGGAAACTTTAATCAGGGTTTTGTCAATGTAAAAAAGGACAACCTCTGGGGACATTTAAATCTTGAAGGAAAAATTACCACTCCGTTAGAATACGAGCAAACCGGCGACTTCAATCGCGGTGTGGCCAACGTGAAGAAAAACGGAAAATCGGGAAGAGTCAACACCCAAGGGAAAATTGTTCTCCCCTGCAAATACGACGGCATTAACGGCTCCTTCTCCGACAGCAGAATGATCGTGAGCATCAACTTCCCCGAAGGAAGAAAAAAAGGTTTCGTAGATGAGGCCGGCAACGAAGTCATTCCGTGCATTTATTATGATGTGAAAGCCTTCACAGGCGGAAAGGCCAACGTGCAGAAGGAGAAAGATGGAAAGTGGATTTTCATTGATGTGAATGGGAAAGAGGTGAAGTAGTAAATTTGTTGGGTCGATGTCAGCTTTTATACTGTTTAACAACCTTTGTTTTGACCCGTGGTTGAGAAACTAAAAGAAATAAGTAAGAATCATTCATAATGGAACAGAGGAAAACGAAGGTAATTATTGAAGATATAATACAATCTGTACATTTTTTACCTAAACCTATTTTGGAAGATGTACTGCGGTACTTTCAACATTTAGAATACCCTAAAAACTATTTCTTACTGAAACCGGGCAAGCCTTGCAAGCACATTTGGTTTATGACAAAAGGCGCCGTAAGATACTATTACACGAATGAGCAAGGGAAAGAAATAAATACATGGTTCAGCATGGATAGCCAAGTAATTGCAGATACTTCGAGTCTTGTCAAAAATGTACCATCTCAAGAAAGCATTCAACTGTTAGAAGATAGTGAAATGTATTCCATTGAATATACTTCACTGCAAACCTTAATTCAAAAACACCATGCATTTTCACTTTGGTATATTAAGTTGGTGGAGTTGCATTACATAGCACAAATTGAAGATAGACTTACAGATTTGCAATTTCTAGATGCAAAGCAACGATACCAAAAATTGTTAAGCCTATATCCAGATATTACAAACCGAATTAGTCTTGGTAATATAGCGTCCTACCTGAATATTACTCAGGAAACACTAAGTAGAATCAGGTCTGGCAAGCCCTAAACATTTTTTGATTTACATCAAAAGTGCTCAGTAGTAAACTTCTCAATTTTGCAGCGAAACTATCAAGTCAAACAAAATTGAAGTAATATGAATGTAACTCCCTTTTTTGAAAACTTCATCGATGCATATATCGAGCAGTTCAGTTGGTATTCAGCATTTGCTTTTCCTTTCTTTATCATTTTTTGGATAGTAGGCAAAAAGTATTTTAAAAAAATAAGAATTCAGGAAAAGGAAAGAGCAAAGCTGCGACATTTCAAACACGACCTTGGATACTCAGTAATTACATTTTTTGTTTTTGCAATTGTGGATGTTTGCATTCTATACTTGGAAAGCAAAGGATATACAAAAGTCTATTTCAACATCAGCGAATATGGCTATTTGTGGTTAGGGCTTAGTTTTTTCATTGCACTCTTTCTAGATGATATGTTTTTCTATTGGAGTCACAGAGCGATGCACTTGCCAAGATTTTATAAAATTTTTCACAAGGTACATCATGAAAGTACCGACCCATCACCACTAACTGCTTTTGCTTTTCATCCCACGGAAGCTGTAGTTGAATACTTTGTCGGCTTTGTTTTACCGTTTATACTTCCACTGAATTTTGGAGTATTAATTGCCTGGCAAATCTTCTCCATGTTAAACAATGTTTTAGGTCATTTAGGTTATGAAGTTTACCCGAAGGGTTGGGTCAAATTCCCACTATTGAAATTCAAAACTGCATCAACGCACCACAATATGCACCACCAATTGTTTAACGGCAATTATGCTTTGTACTTTACTTGGTGGGACAAATGGATGGGTACAGAATTTAAAGACTATGAAACTCGCCACGAACAAATCTTTGAAAGAAAAAATAGTAAAAAATCCACCGAAGACCAGTATTCACTTACCGTTTCTGAACGAGAGTTATCTGCAATCAAAGAGCAAACTAGCAAAAACGCTTCACAAAAAGCATAAGTTTCCACAAATGTTTTTGGTCAATCCTGTGAATTTGAGACTGAAGAAGGCAAAACCATTTTGTTAATCAGAAAGAACACTCATTTTTTTCAAATGAAAAAACCAATTTTAGTAGCCATTTCACTATTAGTTACAAGTCATATTTGTGCTCAAGGAGTTCTTGAAATATTGAGGGGAAACAAGCACGCACATTACATAAACTATTTCGATAAGGATTTGGATAGTTCTGCAAAATGGAACTTTTTTAATCTTAATCGCTTTACAGTAAACTATGAAGACAAAGCAATAAACACGGTCTCTATTGAGGGACAACTTACTTATCAAATCAAACCTTGGCTCGGAATTTCAGCAGGAGGTGGTTTTTATGGTGAATTGTTTGTTCCTGCTATTGGTTTAAGTCTTTCTTACATGAATAAAAAGGAAGACCTTTTTATTCAATTATATCCAACTGCAGTTTTTGTAGAAGGACAGGTAGCACCAAGTGTTTTAGGTCTCCTAATCTGCACTCCAAAATTCAGTAAAAACTGGGGGCTTTCTTCACAAATTTTATTTTCCGCTGATCCGTTTGAAGTAGCTCAGATTATAAGAATTGGTGCCGATTACCAAGAAAAAATTCAGTTTGGGATAGGTGTTGATATGACGCAAAACTTTGAATCAAAGAATTTAAATTTTAACTTCGGACCGTTTGTTAGATTTACCTTCTGATTCTGCAAGAGATGTAAAGTAGGAATAGCTTTATCTTGAGCTAATTATGGATTTAGAATTTATCTTTGGCATTAAAAGCAAATGAAATAGAATAAAATACGAAGAACAACCTGTTCCATTCTTGAAGAATGAATCAAACCATTTACTCCGACGAAAACGACAATGAGATTCGATTCTCTGAAATAAAGAAAATCGAAAGTGACGTTGCGTTCAAGGGGTTGGGAATAAAATATGTGGCGTCGGGTGAAGAGACTTATTACGCAAATGGAAAAAAGTTCATGGTGCGTGAAGGAGAATACATCATCGGAAATGACTTCACCAAGTCCATCGTTCAAATAAATCAAGAAAAAGTAGTAGAGGGTATATGCATTGATATCTCCACTCAAATTGTTTCCGATGTTGCTGAGTATTACGATCTGCAGGCCTCTAATCTGAAAGAGTTCCTGCTCTCCGATCAATTCTTTGTAAACAGATACAACGTCAAAAACACTAGCATCGGATATTCACTTTCAGAGATCAACAAGAAAATTAAAAACGGAAGTTTCGCAAATAGCCTTCAGGAACAAGAGCTCTTCTACAGCTTGGCGGAATCGATCATTACGGATCAACGATTCATTTTCGATCACCTCAACAATCTCGACTTCAAGAAGAACATTACCAACGAAGAAGTATTCAGATCAATTCTTCAAGCGAAAAATTTCATTGACGAACACATTACTGAGAATCTATCTCTCGATGAAATTTCATTAAACATTGGAATTTCGAAATACCATTTCATTCGCGTATTCAAGCAAGCCTTCGGCGTCTCGCCGTACCAATACCAAAAAAGAATCCGACTCGATCGCGCCAAACTTGACATTACCAAAGGAATCAGCATCCTGGAAACAGCCATAAAATATGGCTTTTCAGACGTTCCAACGTTTTCGAAAGCGTTTAAGCAGCAATTCAACCTAACCCCAGGCGCTATTCGAATTAGCAATTTTTGACAACTCCGTTTTTTAATTAAAACTTTTCTTTGTCAAAAATTAACTTATGCCTCGTTTCATTCTGTTTTTGCTTTTTGGAATTTCATTGTTCCAAACTTCAGCGCAGCTTACTCGCAAACCATTACTTGGCGCTCGTATTGAATATGTCAATGAAAACGCAACCTCCGGTTGTAAAGTGGTGCAGGTCGTTAGAGGCACCAGCGTTGAATTGAAGCTTCAAGAAAACGACATCATACTTAAAATCGGAGACAAAGATTTCAAGTCTTCGGAAGAATTCACGAAGCTGTTTCTCAACTACATACCCGGACAAGAAGTTCAAGTTTCTGTTCTGCGCGGAAAAAAGAAAATCACGCTAAAAGCCAAAGTCGTTGCACGTCCATTCGAAACCGACGACAATGCGGAAGTGATTTACGACGAAGCCAATTTCAGAGGTGGACAGTTGCGTGTGATCATTAACAAGCCCTTCAAAGAAACTAAAATGCCCGCCATGCTTTTTGTTCCGGGATATACATGCAGCACTATTGACGAACTAACGAACGACCATCCGTATAAACGAATTATTGATGCTTACGTTGATGCTGGTTATACGACCATGCGTATTGAAAAAAGCGGTTTGGGCGACAGTAAAAACACGCCGCCTTGCGAGTCTTGTGATTTGTTGGATGAAATTGAAAACTTCGAAGTCGGATTGAAAAAATTGAAAACTCTTCCTTATGTAGACACCAATCAAATCATTATTGTTGGTCATTCCATGGGAGGAATAATCGTTCCGGCAATTGCCGCTAAAAACAACGTTGCCGGAGTAGTCGTTTATGGTACCACTGCCAAGTCTTGGTTTGAATATCAATTGGAAATGTATCGCGTTCAAAACGCCTTAGCGGGAATGAATCCCATTGAAGTGGAGCAATCTGTTGTTGAGCAGTACGATTTGAATTACAGGTATTTCGTTCAGAAGGAAAGTCTTGAAGAATTGGCCAAAGATGCAAAAGCAGACTCTGTATTAAGAAGCGTTTGGGGGTATGATGGAAAAGGAAAAATCTACGATCGCAACGCTGAATACTGGAGACAGATACAAGACTATCCGCATTTGGAAAATTGGAAGAACACAAAAGCGAAAGTTTTGGTTCAATTCGGAGAGTCGGATTTCCAAGCCTTTTCGAAAGCCGATCACCAGCAAATCGTGAACACTGTAAACTATTTCCACCCCGGAAATGCAACGCTCATCTCCTACCCTTCTACAGACCACTACTTCGCGAAATCGGGCACTATGCAAGAAGCGTATGACAAATTTGTGAATGGACAGATTCAGCAATTGTTCGATGAATACAATCAAGAAGTTGGACTATCAGCTGTGAAATGGAGCAATGAAATACTCTCGAAGAAAGATGAAGTCATAGTAACTGAAAAAGGATGGAAAAAAATAAATACTGAACGTTACCCGGGCAAGCAAGATGACATAACATTTATCAATGAAAAAGAAGGTTGGTATGTAAACGGATACGGAAGTATTTATCATACGCAAAATGGTGGCGAAACTTGGGAAAAGCAATTGGAAAAGAAAGGGACTTTTTTCCGCTGCATTGCCTTTGTGGATAGTTTACGCGGATTTGCGGGAACGGTTGGTACAGATTATTTCCCGAATGTAACAGACACCATTCCTCTTTACGGAACAAGCGATGGTGGCAAAACCTGGAATCCAGTTTCGTATGCCGGTCCTTATGTTAAAGGTCTTTGTGCTATGGACATCGTAAAAGAACAATTCATCAATCATGGAAAAACCGATTATAAAGTTCACATCTATGCGGTTGGCCGTGTGGGCTCTCCAGCAAATCTGATGGTGTCGCACGATGGAGGGTTAACCTGGACATCTAATAGCATGAACAAAGACTGCAAAATGCTCTTCGACATTAAAATGTTTGATAAGAACAATGGATTTGCTTGTGCAGCGTCTGATGAGGATTTAGAAAAATCAAATGCTGTTATCCTAAAGACCAGTGACGGAGGAAAATCATGGAAAAAGGTTTATCAATCTGAGCGTCCATTTGAATGCACTTGGAAGGCCTCTTTCCCAACAAAGGACGTTGGCTATGTAACCATACAATCTTATAATCCCGACTCCAATGTAAAACAACAACGTATTGCGAAAACTACTGACGGGGGAAATACATGGAATGAAATCAATTTGATTGAAGATGCTGGAGCAAGGGAATTTGGTATTGGTTTTATTGACGAAAACCACGGTTTTGTAGGAACGATGAACAGTGGGTATGAAACCAAAGATGGTGGCCTTACGTGGGCTCCAGTGAACCTTGGAAAAGCTTGCAACAAGATCAGAATTTACAAAGATGCCAATGGGAAAGTGTATGGTTATTCTATTGGTGTTGATGTAATGAAAGGAGTGTTTGAGTAACAAATTGAGAAGTTAATCGTCACTATCAAAAGAACTATTAATTTAAAGAATATGAAAAGTCGATTTCTCCTCGTGCTTACGTTGCTATTAAGCATGCACCAACTCATCGCTCAAACTACAGCGTCTCAAAAAATGGATGAGTTCATAGAAAAAAAAGCAGATGGCTTCAACACATCATATGAAAACAGGGATGTAAAGACATACAACGCATTGCTTTCCGAATATCTGTCGATTTATGAAAAATTATCTGCTGATGAGAAAAAGGAGAACTCCTACATACTCAACAATATCTACTACACACTTTCTTGCACTTATTCCCTCTTAAACGATAAGGCATCAGCACTTAAGTATTTTAAAAAAGCAATTGAAGCTGGTTATAACGATTACGGCCATGTCCAACTTGATACAGACTTCGATAATATCCGAAACGAGAAAGAATTTCTGGAACTCAATAAAAAACTAAAGACAACCGGCGACTATCTTTCCATTCTAAAAAGAGCGGGTAAATACAACTTGTCAGACAATAGACCAGTCCCTGCATTCAGCTATCAAGCAAGCGACAATGCAAACCTTGTGGCATTGCGAAAAGGATTCAATCTCGATAGCATAGCCGGACAAGGTTCAGACGTGTTGCAAATTTTAAATCTCATGCATTGGATCCACGATTTAGTTCCGCATGATGGAATGAATGGAAATCCGGAAGTAAAAAATGCAATGAGCATGTTGGAGGTCTGCAAAAAGGAAAGTAGAGGATTAAATTGCAGAGGACTTGCATTGGTCTTGAATGAATGCTATTTGTCTTTGGGTATTAAATCGAGAGTTGTTACGTGTTTACCAAAAGACAGTCTGAAAATTGACCAAGATTGCCACGTAATTAATTCTGTTTATTCCGAATCGCTTAAAAAATGGATTTGGATAGACCCCACATTCGATGCTTATGTAATGAATGAAAAAGGAGCACTGTTAAGTATTGAAGAGGTTCGAGAGCGTTTGATCAGTGACAAAACCCTCATTCTAAACCCGGATGCCAACTGGAACAATCAGAGCACACAAACCAAAGAAGACTATCTTGAAAATTACATGGCGAAAAATCTATACATACTCGAATGTCTATCATCTAGCGAATACAATATGGAAACAAGTGAAGAGGGAAAAACCTTCAAATATATTAAGCTTCTTCCATTGGATTATTTTGAACAAACCCCTGATAAAACAGAAGAAAAAGGAGAAAAAAGCAATACGCTTTGGGTTACCTATAAAACCAATAACCCCAATGTGTTTTGGGAGCATTAATGCTTCTCAACCTTGTTAAATAACAATCAACCAAATGAAAAGCAACCTGAAAATCATGCGTTTCCTGTACATTGGATTCACAGCACTTGGTATTTATCAGGCGTTTCGTGGCGAATTCAGCGAAGGAGCAATTTCATTGGGTGTGGCGCTAGCCTTCGACCCTTTCAACCCAAATCAAACATGGAAGGAACGTCCACTCTGGCAAAAAGCAGCATTAATTGTTCACCTCGGATTATGTGCGGCATTCTTTGGCTACCAAATTGGATTCAACGATAAATAACTAATTAAAGTTCTAGCCTCTTCCCCTTCGCAAACTAAACCTTGCTTGAGTAACTTAGCTAGCGGTATTTCAAACCATATTTTAAAAGATGAAAACAAAACTAACCTTCCTTATCCTACTGACTTTTGTATCAATTAGCAGTCAGGCGCAATTACTCTATAGAATCGAAGGCAAAGACCTTCAAAAACCAAGTTATATCTATGGCACGATTCACATCATGCCGAAAAAACAATTTGCAATTTCTGAATCTATAACTACCGCTTTAAAGGAATGCGAATCTCTCGTTATGGAAGTGGATATAAACATGGATCTAAAAACTCAAATAGATGCAGCACAGCGCTCCATGTTGCCCAACGGAAAGACAATTGCGGACATTACCTCTGCTGAAAACGCTCAGAAAATAAGACAATTCTGCATCGACAGTTTGCATTGGAAAGAGTCAAAATATGTGCGAATGAGCAGACTCACTCCGTTTTTTCTAACGTCCATTATTCTTCAAGATTTGATAGGCAAATCAAAAAGCTTTGAAGTAGAGCTGAACAAACTTGCCGAAAAGAATAAGATGACAACTCTGGGTTTAGAAACTATTCAGATGCAAATGGATCTTGTTAATGACGTTCCTTATGAAGAGCAAATAAAATTGCTTTTAGAAGGACTCACGACAAACAACAGTGAATACAACACAATGCTAAATTGCTATTTAAAACAGGACTTAAATAAATTAGGAGAGTTAATGAATGACGCTGAACTCTCTCCAGAATTCAACGCTAATTTTCTAGTAAAACGCAATCAAAATTGGATACCCCAAATTTCTAAAATGGTTCAAGAGAAACCCATCTTCATTGCCGTCGGCGCCGGACATTTGCCGGGAGAACAGGGTGTTTTGAAGTTGCTACAAGAGGCAGGATACACAGTTACGCCAGTCAACTAAAACGACATGAAATTGGGAATGAAGATTTCGCGAGTGTGGAATAAGTCCTTGTCTTTTTTGAACTTTAATGCAACTTAATTGTCTTTATGTTGTCTATTCTTTTGAAAAGACTAAAAAAATAATCCAAAGTTACCTCTACGTTATGAGTAGTAAAACAGCTGGCTTTTTAATTCGTCATAGCCAAAAGCTGTTTTATTTATTCCTGTTTTTCTGTCTGGGCTCGCAAGTTAAAAAAGTAAACGCGCAGACCCTTGATTACTACTACATTTTTCAGTCGACGGATACCTACACAGAACTTACCAACGACGTCGTTCTTTTTTCTGGAAACTTCGACGATGCCGTATCTGGAGCAATTTCTACTTTACCCGTGACCATGGGTGTGCAAGCGCATCTTTCCTTATTCGTAAGCACCAATGGTTTCATGACATTGAGTGCTGCTCCAACTGCAAACAACTACGATCCACTTTCACAAGGAATTTCAACACCGGTAATCTCCCCCTTTGCCACCGACCTTGAGGGAATAGATGGCACTTCAAAAGTTAGCTACACGATGGACTTTCAAGGCATTCGGGTACAGTGGAAAAACGTACGAAGAGTTGGATATATCGGAGAGTCTTTTTCCTTTCAAGCGCGCATCATTAACCAAGCCTATTCAGGTTTTGGATTCGGGAGCATTTCATTTATTTACGGAAATTTTCAAGGTGTCGCCGCACCCCAGACCCCTGTGCATGTAGGTATTCGCGTGGGTTCCGGAACTGCTGCATCTACCTACTCAACGCGATCTGTTGACCCTGGAGCAAGTTGGAACGCAGCTTTGTTCGGCCCCTCGTCAGCTTCAACCTGCGCCTTCCCTTCCAACAATACTCCCGATGGCATTCCGGATACAGGAATGAAACACGAATGGTTTTTGAATGTAAGTTACCAAGCAATAACGAATCCAGACGCTTCCCCTCTCTGCAACGGTTCGGGCAATGTTGTGATATACTCCAATTACGACGGTGGCACACTGAATATTAATGTTGATCAGAACATCCCAAACATTAAGATAGGCATCTGCACTTATGAACCCGTGCAGGTGAACATAAGCGGACCATTTGCAGGAAATGTAACGAACGTCATTTACGCCGGTTTCAATTCATCACAAGGCAACAACAACTGCGGGCTGGGTATTCCGACCACTACCATTTCCGGCGTAGCTCCTTCGATAACTCAGATACTCACAGCCCCGCAGGTGGGCTATGAACCCTTGCATGCAAACGGTGCAGGAGGCTGGGGAGGTCCTTTCAGCGGGCCAGGTCTCATGGTCGGAGTAAGTGGACAATGTGATACACTTTATGTGGCCGGCGGAGGTAACACTCCCGATGAAGTCGTGTATTATTTTCTAACCGCCTTCAACGATGATCTGTTGTTTCACCACACACAATACCAATGCTGGCTCTCTGAAACCTATAATATTTCAGATGGGGGTACCTGTTGCATAAATCCGCTAGTGCCTGCATGGACAATTGAAATGCCCAACGATGTTACCTTGTGCTACGGCGAGTCTTTAACCCTTGGGCCGATAGCGACTACAAACGGACAAGCCCCGTTTACTTATGAATGGACCTTCAACAACACAACCGTTTGTCAAGATGCCAGTTGCGATCTCATTGCAACCGAAGATGGACAAGCGTGCGTAACGATAACCGATGCGAATGGACAAACTCTTTCAGATTGTTTTAGCGTATCTGTAGACCCGCAAGTATTGATAGCACTGAGTGTTTCAGACACAGCACTGTGCATGCCCGCGCAGTTCACATTAACAAACGACACAGATCCAAGCACGTTTACTTCACAGCAATGGTCCATAAACGGCGCACCCTACTCAAATCAAAGCACTGTAACCTTCACACCTGATCAGCCCGGTGCATTCGATGTTATGCTCGAAGTATCTACGCTCAACGGCTGTACTTACGATACCTTGATTAATGATTACATTGAATCGTTTCCACAACCCGTGGCCAATTACACCACCGATCCGCTGATTTTATATCCCGACAATACAGACATAACGCTCATTGATTTATCCGCTGGAAATATTGAATCATGGCTATGGACAATCTCATTGCCTACTGACGAAATCGTTAGCACTGATCAGAATCCTGAATTAAGTCTTCCAGCTAATTCCGAAGGAAATTACTCACTGGAATTAGAAGTTACTACAGCAAACGGATGCACCGATTTCACCAGTGGTTCAATTATCATTAATGAGTTATTTAATTTATATGTACCCAACGCATTCACACCGAACGACGATGGCCTCAACGATGTTTTTCAGGTGGAAGGAACAGGGATAAACGCTTCGAACTTTCAGCTTGATATTTTTAATCGTTGGGGAGAAGTTGTTTTCTCAACCACAGACCCACAGCAAGCTTGGACTGGCGGGGCTAATGGAAGCAGCTTTTACAGTCCCAACGGAATCTATACGTATTGCATTTCAGCCTATTCAATGAATGCTGGAGAGCGATTCGAGTACAGAGGATTTATTTCACTCATTCGCTAAAACTTTCGGTTATGAAGCTGCTCGCCTCAGTCATAAGTTTTTTCATCATTTCATTTGCCGTTACAGCTCAAAAAGAAGGTAACGTTTGGCACTTTGGTTATGGCTATGGTCTTGACTTCAACTCGGGTGAGGCGGTTCAGATAACAGGGGCAATGTCCTCGATCGAAGGATGCACGGCCTATTCCGATTCAGCCGGTAATCTCCTTTTCTATTCCAATGGTGGTGGTCGTACAGCAGTTAGCGGTCAGGACCCTGGGCACATCTGGAACAGAAACCATGAAGTCATGTATGACATGCAGGGAATTGAAGGTGGTGGATTTAGCGCTGCGCAATCGTCGGTCATCATTCCCGCTCCAGGCGAACCTAACATTTACTATTTGTTTACTGTTGATGAAATAGAACATTACATCGATGCTACACCCGAGATCTTGGCGTTGCAGCCGAACGGCAGAGGTTTTCGTTATTTCAAAATAGATATGTCGTTGAACAATGGCTTGGGAGAAGTCGTTGAAGCAGATGTTCCATTATATGATTATTCATTCGAAGGGCTTTGCGCCATTCGCCATGCTAACGGCATAGATTATTGGATACTGATCAATCAAGGAGAGGACGGAATAGGTGTGTACAGTGTTACCTCGGAAGGCGTTACACTGTCTTCTGTGTTTGAAACCGATACGCCACAGTCAGGCATCATAAAAGCCTCGCCCATTACTGGTTATCCGGAACCGCTAGTTCTCGCTGTTTACAGCAAAGTTGTCATCTCTAGCGGTCAGATTTTGGATTTCGATTTAAATACGGGCACATTGTCTGATCCGGAACAATTGCCCTTCGTCGGTTCTGAAGCTTTTGAGTTTTCGCACAGCGGCCAATACCTATATGCCACCTCCACGGGTCTTGGAACCGGCACACAGCAATTGGTACGTTACAATTTTGCCACCGCATTTGAACAAGGAATTAGCGTTGCTTCGACACAAGAAGTGATTGCACCAGACATAACAGCATATTACATGCAAATGGCGCCGGACATGAACATCTATTACAGTTGGTTCGATTTCTCTGGTGTTACCCACCTTGGGACCATCAACTGTGCAAACACCGATTCACCTGCAGTTACACCCGAAGTTTTCAGTTATAGCGGCGGCTTTGATAATTTATTTGTTTCGCTACCCAATTTTCCTTCTTGGATTTTTTACAGCCCATATATCGATTTCATAGAGTGGGGTCCTGACACCGTGTACCTCTGTCCTGGCGACTCGATTATACTTGATGCAGGCGTTGGCGATTACTGGGAATGGGGCGGCGATTGCTATAGCGGACCTGAAAGCACTTGGCCCGACAACAGTACTCGGTACTTCACAGTAACACAACCGGGCACCTATGTTGCGTGTTTAAATGGACCTTGCTCAAACGGCAGTGGGGCCGGTGGTTGCGCATCTTCCGATCAAATCACTGTATTGCCTTGTGCAACAAATCCAAACATCTCATGCGACCTATTCAGTTTACCCGATTCGTTGCAAGTATGCGCCGGTGATACCCTGCAACTTGAAGTAGACCTCAGTCAAATAGCTACATACTCGGGACTTCAATGGTTAGGAGGTGGTACATTCATTCCTTCCAATACGGTTGCAGAACCTCTTTATGTTCCTTCGGCACAAGAAATAAATGCAGGTTTTGCGAATTTAACACTACAGGTTTTTTTACAGGAAACGAATACCGCTGGGGGAAACTTCCTCGCCTACGACCACAGCGGTGATGATATTATTTTCTATACGAACACCGCAGACGGCAGTATAAATACTATTCAAAGCAACACAGGGAACGATTGGACAGCCATGGGATTCCGAACTGCAACCAACACCTTGTATGGCATCTCTAATATTGTTACGGCACCTGCTCTTTCGTCTGTAGACATTAACACGGGAACCGTCACTCCGATATTTACCTACAACAATAATCAATTTTACGCAGGAGACTACGACAACGTCAACGACCTGTTTTACGTCATTGGAATTCCAGAAATAAATAGTGGCGAGCCTTTGGTTCAAACGCTTTACACCATAGATGTAAACACCGGAGCTCTTAACACCATTGGTGATTTGAACTTGCTCGCCGTTGACAATTTCTTTGTTGCAGGCGGTGATGGTATTAACGGGTTAGCCTACGACCCTTCACTCAATGTCTTGTGGGCGACAACGACGAACGGGGGATTGTATGAGATTAATACCACAACAGCTGAAGCGGTTTCAGTAGGCAGCACTGTTGCGGATTTAAGAGGACTTGCTTACGACTACAATGCGAATGAATTGTGGGGAATAAATGCAAGCGGCACACTCCACCACATCGATAAGTTCACGGGCAATTTAATTGAACAAGTGGTTAGCCAAGAACCATTGGGTTTTGTAACTACATTGACTTACGCCCTACCCACCAATGGATCGGAAACGATATGCGCCGACAATACCAGCGTTGTAATTCATAACGGAAACACACTAGATCTCGGAAATGATGTGACTATTTGTGAAGGCGAAACAATTGTGCTTACAGCTTCTGGTTTCGACTCTTCCACTTGGCAAGACGGAAGTATCGGTGAAAGTTATGCTGCAAATCAAAGCGGAACATACAGCGTTAATGTCATCGATATCAATGGATGTCTCTTCAGCGATTCCATAACAGTCACCTTGAACGAGGCTCCGAATGCTGACTTTATTGCCAATCCGCAACCAGCGACCATTGAGAATACGGAAATCACCTTCACCTCAACAAGTACCGGTAATCCTTCAACATACAACTGGAGTTTTGAATTCGGGATACCCACTGCATCTTCAGTAGAAAATCCAGTCATCAATTTCCCGACAGTACCCGGCAATTATGCCGTCACATTAATCGTTGAAAATCAAAACGGTTGCGTTGACACATTAAACACATTCATTCAAATAGACGGTGCAGGAAACTTAACGCTGCCAAACATCTTCACTCCCAATGGCGATGGTGAAAACGACCGTTTCCTTCCTTTCGAAGAATTCCCTGGAAGATGGCAACTCACTGTTTTCAACCGCTGGGGCACAGAGGTCTTTAATACGAACAACATAGCCCTAGGTTGGAACGGAGGAGATTGTATTTCTGGAACCTACTACTGGATCATTGAACCACTTGAAGGTCAACAGGGTGAAGGCAAGTCTGGATTCGTGATGTTACTCCGAGATTAATGCGAATCTTTGCTTCCCAACCTAAGCTCCGCTTTAGTATCTTCGCTAGCGGTATTTCAAACCATATTTAACACATGAAAAAAGTAATTCTCTTTGTTGCTTTACTCAGCACTTTCGCTGCGCAAGCACAAAACATCAAATTCATTGAATACGACTTGCCAAACGGCTTGCACGTAATTCTTCACGAAGACCACAGCACTCCTATCGTTGCTGTTACTGTTCTTTACCACGTGGGTTCGAAAAACGAACTAGTAGGTAGAACAGGTATGGCGCACTTCTTTGAGCACTTGTTGTTCGAAGGTTCTGACAACATTGGTCGCGGAGAATACGCGAAATACGTTGAAAACGCTGGAGGCGGACTAAACGCAAACACCACGCAAGACCGCACCTTCTATTACGACCTTATGCCAAGCAATCAGCTTGAACTAGGCTTGTGGTTAGAAAGCGAGCGTATGCTTCACGCGAAAGTGGAGAACAAAGGAATTGAAACACAACGCGAAGTGGTGAAAGAAGAAAAGCGCATGCGTTACGACAACCAACCATACGGAAATCTTCTTCCAGAAGCGTTGAAGCACGCCTACAAAAAGCATCCTTACGCTTGGTCTCCAATCGGAAGCATGGAAGACTTGAACGCCGCGAAAGACGAAGACTTCGTGAACTTCTACAAAACATTCTACGTTCCAAACAACGCTGTTCTTTCCCTAGCTGGAGATATGAACGTGGAAGAAACGAAGAAGCTCATCGCGAAATACTTCGGCGATATTCCAAAAGGAACAAACGCTATTCCTCGTCCAACCGTTAAGGAAGACATCAACACCGGTGAAGTTCGCGATACCATTTATGGCAAAGACGAACTGGCAATGATTGTTCAAGCCTACCACATTCCTGCACAAGGAACACCAGAGTTCTATGCTGTAGACATGTTGAACACCTTACTTTCAAACGGAGAGAGCTCTCGCCTAAACAAATCAATGGTAGACGAGCAACAACTTTCGTTGTACTGCGGTGCATTCACCTTCAACCTTGAAGATCCAGGATTGACGCTTGCATTCGGATTAACAAACATGGGCGTTGATCCAAAGACCTTGGAAGACGGGATGAACAAAGAGTTCGATAAAGTGAAAGAAGAATTAAT
This sequence comes from Flavobacteriales bacterium, assembly GCA_044354975.1. Lineage (GTDB taxonomy): Bacteria > Bacteroidota > Bacteroidia > Flavobacteriales_D > Sanyastnellaceae > CAIZGX01. The sequence continues at coordinate 7,598 of JBIKZA010000031.1, read as the reverse complement.
TTCTGAAAAAGAATTCGAAAAACTTCGCAATCAAATTGAAACCGCCTTTGTTTCTGGATACAGCACCGTGGCCGGAATTGCTGAAAGTCTTGCGAACTACCACACCTACTTCGGAAACGCGAATTTGATCAATACTGAAATTGACCGTTACATGAAAGTGACTCGCGAAGACCTGATGGCCGCAGCGCGTAAATACTACATCCCCGAAAATCGCGTGGTATTGTATTTCTTAAACGATCCAAAACTTTCTGCTAACTAAGAATCGAACGAAAATGAAATTCATATACACCCTTCTTGCGGCATTGCTTGTTTCTACAGCCATTGCCCAACCCTCAAAGAAAACAACCCCGAAAGCAACTCCGCTCGACAGAAGCATTGTTCCTCAGCCCGGTCCTGCTCCGAAAATTCAAATTGGAAAAGCCTCGACCTTAAAACTAGAAAACGGAATGAAAGTTATTGTGGTGGAAAACCACAAACTTCCAAACGTGACCTATTCACTTTCGTTGAACCTAACGCCAATAGCTGAAGGAAACAAAGCCGGATATATTTCAATTGCAGGCGATTTACTTTCTGCCGGAACAACAACAATGTCAAAAGGACAAATAGACGAAGCCATTGATTTCATTGGGGGACAACTTTCTACTTCTGCTACTTACATTTCAGGTTTTTGCCTAAGTAAGCACAGCGAAACCCTTCTAGGATTAATGCAAGACGTTCTTCTTCACCCAAGCTTTCCAACAGATGAGTTAGAGAAAACAAGAAAGCAAATGATCTCTGGTTTAACCAGCGAGAAGACCGATCCAAACGCTGTTTCAGATAAAATTGGAAACGTAATTCGTTACGGTGTCCGTCACCCTTACGGAGAGTTCGCTACAGAAACTACATTGAACAACATTACGCGTGAAGACTTATTGGGATACTACCAAACGTACTTCTCGCCTTCTGTTGCAACATTGGTAATCGTTGGTGATGTTACGCCAGAGCAAGCCTTTGAGCATGCAAACAAGTACTTCGGTAAATGGACAGGTAACGCGGTTCCAGTTAGAACCTACCCTGCTCCTGCTGAATTGAAAGCCAATCAAGTGGCGTTCGTTGCAATGCCAGGTGCGGTGCAAAGCGTTATTGATATTACCTACGCGGTCCCTTTCAACATTACTTCTTCAGATTATTTAGCGGCAACAGTTTTAAATAATATTTTAGGTGGAAGCGGATTCCAAACACGATTGATGCAAAATCTTCGTGAAGACAAAGCATACACTTATGGTGCTTATTCTTCTATGAGTCCAGATGATGTAATTGGAAATTTCAGCGCAGGAGCTAGCGTGCGTAACGAAGTTACCGATAGCGCAATTGTACAATTGTTGTTGGAAATGGATCGCTTGTGTAACGAAGCTGTTTCTGCTGAAACATTGAAATCGGCGAAGAGCATCATGTCTGGAGCATTCGCTCGCCGACTTGAAAATGCCGGAACTGTTGCGCAGTTCGCTTCCAACATTTCAAAATACAACTTGCCTGCTGACTACTACGAAACCTACCTCGAACGTTTGAACGCCATCACTGCGGAAGACGTACAGGCTGCTGCTAAGAAATACTTGAAAGCAAACAACTGTTACATTTCTGTAGTTGGAAATAAAGACATTCTTGAAAAATTAAAACAGTTCAGCAAAAGAGAGGTGATGCAATTCAACACAGACGGAAGTGTTTCGAAAGGAATTATCCCTCCAGCCGCTGGAGTTACCGCTGCTACTGTTGTTGAAGCCTACTACGCTGCAAACGGTGGAAAAGACAAATTCAAGAAAGTGAAATCAATAAAGCAAGAAGGAAAGATGAGTGTTATGGGAACTTCCATTAACATGGAAACCTTAACCCTCGACAACAAAATGCTTCGTGTGGAAATGAGCATGGGGCCAATTAAAGTTTCCACACAGATTTTCGACGGAACGAATTTAGTAGTGAAGTCTATGGGCAAAGAAGCGCCGGTTGAAGCATCAGATGTTTTGAAAGCGAAAATGGAAGCGGACTTCTTCGTTCGTGATCACATGGCCGATTTCGGATATTCGTTAAACCTTGCAGGAAGCATTATGCGCAGCGAGAAAGAAGTGTATATACTTGAGACCTTAGACGAGAAAAAGAAAGTGGTGAAGACGGAGTATTTCGACAAAGCGTCTGGACAATTGGTTTCAACTTTAGAATCAAAGGAAACCGAGCAAGGCCCGATGACTTCTGAAACAAACATCAAAGAATTCATGACGGTAGATGGAATGACTTTCCCGAAAAACATTCAGTTGAATGCTGGCGGACAGGTGCTTGACATTACCATGGAGAAAATTACCATCAACGGAAAAGTGAGCAAGAAAGCCTTTAAGGTAGACTAATCAGAAGAATGAAAGACAGCACCAATTGCATTGTATCGCTCGAACGCGCTTCTATTTTTCAAGGGAAAATATGTGTGTTGGAAGATATAGACTTCGAAGTATTCGACGGTGAATTCGTTTTCCTTATTGGTAAAACAGGAAGTGGAAAATCGAGTTTGTTGAAAACGCTTTACGCCGACATTCCGTTGAAAAATGGAAAGGGAGAAGTGTGCAACGCCGATCTACGTAAGCTAACGCTGAAGCGTATTTCAGAGCTTCGAAGAAAATTGGGAATCGTCTTTCAGAATTTTGAATTGCTCACCGACCGTTCGGTTTCAGACAATTTAGAATTTGTTTTGCGTGCAACAGGATGGAACAAAAGTTCCGCCATTCACAGTCGCATAGACGACGTGTTGGAACTCGTTGGACTTTCAGAAAAGAAGCAAAAAATGCCATTTGAATTAAGTGGTGGAGAACAACAACGCTTGGCAATTGCCCGAGCGTTGTTGAACTCTCCGCATTTGATTATTGCCGACGAGCCTACTGGAAACCTAGACCCCTCCACCGCAAAAGGCATTTTAGATTTATTGAAAATGATTAGCGAAGGCGGAACCGCTGTGGTTATGGCTTCGCACGATTACGATGCCATGCGCAAGTACAGTTCGCGCATTGTTCTTTGTAAAGGAAAGAAACTCGTTGAGGCTCCGCGTCCAGAAGAAATTGAAGAGGCCATCGCCTAACACTTCCGTATGCAATGCTCTGTTGTTATACCCACCTTTCGCGATAACCGAATTGCAGCAGCATTAGCCAGCCTTTCCATTCAAAAAAATATTCAACTCGAAGTCATTGTTGTCGACGGCGCCAATGAACCCGAGGCGTTTCAATCGCTTCCGACTTATTCCTTTCCAATTACCTTCATTCACGAAAAAGACAACGGGGTTTACGACGCCATGAACAAAGGAATTTCAAAGGCGCAAGGAACTTGGATTTACATCTTAGGAAGCGACGATATTTTGGCGAATGATAACACGCTTTCGAATTTAATTTCTCGCGGTTCCCAAGCAGACATCATCTTTGGAAATGTTGAAAACACCGGGCTTTCACATAGCGCTACTACAAAAATTCACATCCCTTCTTTTCCGAATGGAATGATCTGGAAACACACCCTTCACCAACAAGGTGTCATCTATAAACGCTCACTTTTTCAAGAACGCACCTTCAACACAGATTACAAAATTCTAGGTGATTACGAGTTTCACTTCCACCTAAAAAATAAAAATTTAAAGGTTGAATACGTGAATGAAACCGTGGCGCAATGCGATGCGAATGGACTTTCAAAACGGTACGTTTGGAAATTGTATGCGGAAGAAATTCGTTTGAAGAAAGAACATTTGAATGTGCTGGAATGGTTGTTGGTTGTGCCTTTCGTGATTTCGAAATACGTCTTTAAAAATCTTACGAAGTAAGCGACTTCACACGGTGACCTTGTGGCGCATCCATGAAGTGTTGAATGAATCCTGCGCTCAATTCAGATGTGTTCAACGAAATTAATCGATCTTTCAAATCGTCGACAGAAGATATGGTATCTATGTGCTCATTTATAAATCCGTATCCTTTCGGAAGTCCGTCTTCAACCAAAACAAAAACAAATTCGCTGCCGTCTCTTCCGCGGTGCGTAAGAATAGCATGTTGTGGGTTGAAGGCCATTTTCATAGCCGTTTGCATGCGTTCGTTGTGTTCTTCAAGACTCGTCAATTCTTCCTCGCTGAACATGCCAATGGCCTTCAATGAGAATCCGTGATAGCTGCAAAATTTCACCAACCATTTGTTGGCTTGTGGTAAGGTTGGAAAAATACGCAACGGCGTTTTTTGTCCTGTAAGCTGCGCAGCCATCAACCGCAAATAACCTTGTTGATCTTCAAATTGAAACAGTCCAACTTTCGGACGTTTCTTCTTTTGCGCCGCGTTGTATTTCGGAGCGTGTGCGCGGATCTCTTGGTCTTCCAACAGAAACGCCACCAACTCTGAAGCGGTTTCTACGTAATCGATGTGATGCACTTCATTTGAAAATGAAATCTTCTTTTCAGGTTCTCCGTTTTGAAAGTGCTCTTTAATACGTTTGCGAATGTTCTTCGCTTTGCCAATATAAATGGGCTTGCCCTTGTTGTCGCGCATGTAATACACGCCCGTTGCTTTGGGAAGCTTGTCTATTGTGTCTTCTGGAAGGTGATGCGGCAGATATGCTTCTGCGTGGCCTCTTCCCAACATGGAATGCACACCATCTAAACCAATTTCTTCAATAACCTTATCGAACAACTCCGCCGTGGCCTTCGTGTCGCCCATGGCGCGGTGTGCGCTGGTGTTGGTAATGTTCAGTTCGCGACACAAATTATCGAGGCCGTAACGGGTCATGTCTGGAAACGCTTTACGCGCCAAACGAATCGTGCATAAACGCTGGGGAGTCCAAGCATAGCCAATGGCGTTGAACTCTTGCTTAATGAAATTAAAATCGAAGTTTACGTTGTGCGCCACGAATACCGCGTCTTTCAGCAGGTCGTAGATTTCATCGGCAACATCTTCAAAAACCGGAGCCCTCTGAAGCATCGCATCTGTAATACCCGTGAGTTGTACTACAAAAGGAGGAAGTCTTTTTTCAGGATTGATAAGGGTTTGATACGCATCAACGACCTTTTGTCCATCGTGAAGTAGAATAGCAATTTCTGTTATGCTACCTTGCTCAGCCCTTCCGCCGGTCGTTTCAATATCTGTTATTGCGTACAACATCTTTTCTCCGTGGCCCCGAATTTCGGCTTATTTTTGAAGACAATCACTCATTGTTATGAAAAAAAGTTTCTTGTTCATATCTCTTTGCTACTTCACAGTAGTGTTTACCCAATGCATGGCTCAAGATCGCGACGAGCGGAAAGGATTTCGCTTCGGACTGAATATGGGCATGTACTTCCCATCGAAGGCTTCCGCGAACTATTACAACGGCAGCGGAGTATACAACAACAACATTGATCCGAACGGGGTGCGCATGTATAGCATTGCAGACAGGTTAGACCCTCAGATATTCATTCAAGACGCGGCATTTATAAATAACTATTTCGGATCCACTTCATATCAATTCCCTAGTGATGCGTATCCAACAGCCATGCGCTACAGCGGAGGATTCAACATTGGCTTTCAAACGGCATTTGACTTCAACAACAAGTCTTCTCTTATTTTCGACATGAACGTTTGTAAGGTGAAGGCGTATGACAGATTCACCATGCAATTCATTGGAACAGCTGCCCAGCAAAACGACCAGAATGACATTCGTATTTTTAATATTGAAGGAAACGAGCAGCGCTTGAATTTGGCGTTGGGCTATCGCACCGGATGGGCACTAAGTGGAAACGGATTGTACTTCATGCAGTTTGGAGGAAGCATGTTGGGAACGAAAGTCGTGAACAACATTGCGCATGTGGCAGACAGAAACTATGACTTAATTATTGGAGCAGCAAATCCCGCTCAAATCATTAATTATCAGCCTCGCACAGGAATTGGATACGGATACTATTTCAGCACTGGCTTCTTCCTTCCTTTAGGAACACACAAAAACGCAGAGCTTTCGCTAGCGTTCTCCAAAGACAAGATGATTTTAAATTTGAATGAATTCAAAGGGTGGAACAAATTACTCACCTTCTGTTTTTCTATTTGAGTTGAAACGAATCGGCATCGTTCAGTGCCGAGAACTTTTCGCGAAACGCATTCAAATCTTCCAAGGATAATTCTGTGGTATACTCTCCGCGAAAATTCACCACGGCAGAATCTCCACTGTAGGCGTGTCCGTTCCCATCTTCCCCAATACGATTCACGCCAATAACGTAAGCCACGTTTTCTATGGCGCGCGCTTTCAATAATGTCTTCCAAACTTCGGCGCGAACGCTCGGCCAATTCGCGACATATATCATTAGATCGAATTTCGGAATTCCGTTGATTACTTCATTTCGTGTCCAAACGGGAAAGCGCAAGTCGTAACAGATGTTCAGCAGAATATTCCATCCGCGCCATTCCACCAGGCACTGCTCCCCGCCTGCTTCGTAGTGTTTGTGTTCACCAGCAAAAGAGAACAAATGACGTTTGTTGTACGTGGAAACTTCTCCGCTTGGACGAACAAAAAATAAACGGTTGTAGGCCTTCCCTTCCTCGCGTACAGAAAGACTTCCAACGATAGCGGCGTTCAATCTCGCAGCTTCTTCCTTAATCAATGCAACACTCGGAAACTCGCTGTTCACAAGCTCTTCAGACATTTCTGTGTTCATGGTAAAACCCGTAGAAAACATTTCCGGAAGAACAATGAGATCCCATTGATTGGGTTGCTGTTCTTGAAGGAGTGCCTTGAAGTGCGCGCGGTTCTCTTCTTGCTTTTCCCAATGCAGGGACGTTTCCAGTAAAAGTGACTTTAGTTTCATTTGCATTCGAAGTTATGTGAAATAATAATAAATCAAGTATCTTGGCTTCATGAAAAAATGGATCTTTCTTTCAATTGCAGCACTAGCTGTTGGATGCGCCGCTTCAAAGCAAGTAGCAATTACTGAAGCCGATGTAACTTTAGCAAAAACAGAATTCTCTGGTGTTACACTTGCTGAATTGCAAACTGGACAAGTGTTGTACACGGAGCATTGCCAAAGTTGTCATGCGTTAAAAGATCCAGCATCTGAAGGCGTTCGCGGTTGGAAGCACCATGTTCCGGAGATGGTTGAAATGGCGAACAAAGACAAAGCGGCTGGTCTTGATAAGAAAGAAGAGCAGGCGATTCTTCGTTATGTGATTACGATGGGACCTTTGAAAAAATCGTAGATTTTTTATTACTACTTCGTAATTCCTATTTCATAATTCCTATTTCATAATTCCTACTCCGTAATTCCTACTGCGTAATTCTAAATCAAGAATAACAACGCAGTTCCAATTATACAATAGGAATAAAATCTCCGATTTTCCAATTACGCAGTAGGAATAAATCCGAAGGATTTCCAATTACGCAGTAGGAATAAATCCGAAGGATTTCCAATTACGCAGTAGGAATAAATCCGAAGGATTTCCAATTACGCAGTAGGAATAAATCCGAAGGATTTCCAATTACGCAGTAGGAATAAATCCGAAGGATTTCCAATTACGCAGTAGGAATAAATCCGAAGGATTTCCAATTACGCAGTAGGAATAAATCCGAAGGATTTCCAATTACGCAGTAGGAATAAA
>JBIKZA010000077.1:0-8578 GCA_044354975.1 Flavobacteriales bacterium | reverse complement strand
GTCAGCTCTTCCTTCTTCAATAGTAGAAGCAAATTCTTTCAATGTTTGTGAACTAGCAGAAACATTCGGCTCTAACTGTCCACTTGCGTGTCCAATAACCTCGTGCATCGCAGTGTGCATCTTTCCTGCTGTTGCTGCATACTTTTCTGAGCGAGCAATTTCTTCTTCATCGTTTGCGAATTCTTTCAACATACCTGATCCGCCTGCGTTGTTTGCAGCGTCTTCAATGTTTCCTAAACTCACACTCTTCGATCCGTGCATAGCCCGAATCCACTGTGCATTCGGGAGGTTCACTCCAATAGGAGTAGACGGATTCGCATCGCCAGATTCACCGGCTACGTTTACCACTTTGTAAGTAATTCCTTTTACTTCTTTTTTCTTGTGTTCAGGAAGAATAGGGGAGTTGTCCTCGAACCACTGCGCATTCTGCATCATCACTTTCATGCGATCACTCGCCTCGAAGTCATTAATTTCTACCACAGATTCGTATGAACCACGCTTTCCAAGCGGATCGTTATACACTTCCACAAAACCATGAATGAAGTCAATATCGCCTTCAGTTGCTTTCACCCACTGAATGTTGAAATCGTCCCATGTTCTCAAGTCTCCTGTTGTATAAAACTCAATCAGCTTGCGAAGTGAAACTGCTTGCTTGTCGTTTTCAGCAACCTTTTCTGCTTTATTCAACCAAAATACAACTTGTTCCAATGCCGCGCTGTACTTGCCTCCTATGCGATACACATCTTCCACAATAACTCCGTTTTCTTTGCGCAGATTTGCGTTAATGCCGTAAGACAATGGAGCGCGATCGCCTGCAACTTCCTTCGATGCATAATAATCAAATGCTTCTTTAGTAGTTACACCTTCATAGAAATTCACAGCAGAATTTTCAACCAATCCTTTCGATGCATCGCTTTCCACTTTCAAAGAAGCAACGTTCGGATTGAAGATCACTTCCGTGATTTCTTCTGAAACCTCCGTGCTTGTTGCACCGCAAAGCGAAACGAAATATTCTTTGCTGAATTTCGGCGTGTGCTTAATGTTGCTGTAATGGTGATGAATACCGTTGCTCATCCACAATTGCTTTAAATACGTTTCAAGGTTCATCCATTCTTCAGACGTTTTGTCGCCGTTGTAATTCGAATAAATTTTCTCGAAAATGCTACGAACTTCCAAATTGTACTTGCAGTTCTGATCCCACATAATGTCGCGCCCAGCAAGGCCTGCCTGAGTTAGGTAGTAAACGAATTCTTTTTGCTTCGTGGTTAACTTGTCGAATCCGTCTAGCTTGTAGCGAAGAATTCGAATGTCGGCGAAGCGATCTACTTCGTATTCGAACGGTCCGTTTTCAGTTTCAGATTTTGGAAGCTGCGCAACCTGATCTTTGAATTGGAAGTAGCACCAAGCAGTAAGGCCGAGCGCAATAAAGGCGATGAATATTTTTTTCATTGAAAATGATTTTCGGACACGAAGATAAGAAGGTTACCTTTGTAGAATGACGTTCGAAGAACTAAAGTTAACGAGACAGTTTTTAGATGCTGTGAAAGAGTTGGGGTATGAGTCTCCGTCTGAGATTCAAGAGAAAGTTATTCCTCGAGTTTTAGGCGGACAAGACGTCATTGGAATTGCGCAAACCGGCACGGGAAAAACGGCGGCTTATGTGCTTCCATTGTTACAGTTGTTGAAGTATCCGCAAGGCGATGAGCCACGTGCGCTTATACTCGTTCCAACAAAAGAATTGGTGGTTCAGGTGGAAGAACAAATTCAAAGCCTTTGCAAATACACAGAGCTTCGCTATGTGGCCTTGTACGGTGGCGTTGGTCCGAAGACTCAAATAGAGATTATTAAGAAAGGAGTAGACATCATTGTTGCAACTCCTGGAAGATTCCTAGAGATCTACGCGAAGCGCGTAATTATTCCGAAGAAAATAAAGCACGTGGTGCTCGATGAATGTGACCGAATGATGGACATGGGATTCTGGCCGCAACTACGTGAAATTCAAGAAAAGCTTCCACAAAAGAAACAGCAACTGCTGTTTTCTGCAACCTTCCCAGAGCGAGTAGAACGCATTGCAGACAACTTCCTTTTGTTCCCGTCACGAGTTGAAGTTACGCCTCAAGCAACTCCAGCTAGTACCGTGGAACAGAGAGTTTACATGGTTCCAAACTTCAAGACAAAATTGAACTTGCTTATGCATCTTCTTGAAGGAGATGAAATGAAGCGTGTGATGGTTTTTGTTCGAACAAAAACAGACGCGACCACCATGGGAAAATTCATGGCGAGAAGCAATGTGGGTGAAATCAGATTCCTTCACAGCAACATCGGACAGAACTCGCGCATGAACGCCATCAAAGATTTCAAAGACGGAAACGTTCGCATTCTCGTTAGCACCGACGTTACCGCTCGAGGCATAGACGTGTTCGAAGTTTCTCACGTAGTAAATTTTCAAGTACCCGGCCATTACGAAGACTATGTTCACCGCATCGGAAGAACAGGCCGTGCATTCAAAACAGGCGTTGCCATTAGTTTCGTAGATCAGTCTGAAGAATATCACTTGACCAACATTCAGAAAATTATTCGTCAAACCATTCCGGTTTTCGAAATTCCAGAGGCGGTGAAAATTGAAAAGACAGAGCCCGAAGAAAAACAAGATCATGCACGCGAAATGGACCGTCAGAAAAGATTAGATGATCCCGATTTCAAAGGAGCCTTCCACGAAAAGAAAACGCTTCAAGCGAAATTGAAATTCAAGCAAGAACGAGATAAGAAACAAAGAAGGAGCCGTTAAGCTCCTTTTTTTATTTAAGAGTAGCTGAAAAAGAAGCGCACAATTTGCGCATGTAATCTTGAACATGATCGCTCGGACTCATAAGAGAATATTCTTTGTTTGCATGAACAAGCTCAAGGAAAGAATCAAGGCTTAGTGAAATGGACAGATGCTGCGATCTTCTATTCGGAGGAAGAACAGGCCCGTTCGAGACCATTCTTTGAATAGGCATTTCGGTGGTTATTGAACTCATGTTTCCATTGGAGAATCCCCCGAGGTGAAGGTTTAATGTTGTGCCGTCTTTTTCTTTTCCTTCCAACTTAAACTGAATGTATCCGCTTTGCCAGCTCCAATACATGCCGTTCGCGGGATCCAAAGCGCAGCAATGAACACCAGCGGCGTTTGTTGTTGAATCAACTCCAAGCGTCAGTCGAACATAGCTCGCGTAGCTCAAATTGGAGTTGATGGAGAAATTCAATGAATTCGATTTTTTGAAATCGATTAATCGGTAGGAAACAGAATCCCTTCCAATGATTTGCTTATTCATATCCAACAACTCAATATGTCCAACATAGCACTTCAAGGTTTCAACATGAAGAAGAGTGTCAACATATTCAAGCGGTATGTTTTTTACATTGAATTGAAATCTTCCTTCCAGTTTTGAATTCATCTGTTCGAATTCAACAACGATTGGGAAGTGATCCGAGAGTAGCGGTTCAGTGATATCGGTATTCCCAACTTTGTAAGAAGAGAATCCAAAGTTTTTCAATTTATAAAATACATAGTCTATGCGCGGAGCATTCGGATTCGCAGCGCGTTCGAAATTATTAAACGTTCCAACCTTTGAGGATTTACCTATTCCTGCATCGGAGAATTCTGCACGAAGTTTCTTCAAAGCACCATCTTCCGGCTTGCAGTTCAAATCGCCCATGAAGATGATATTTTGAAAGGAAGTGAAAGCTTCAATTTCTTTTAAAATGAGTTGGGCGCTTTCTTGTCTAGCGCGCTCACCCACATGATCCCAATGCGTATTCACCACCAACAAAGTATCCTTTAGTTCTTCATCGAACAACAGCGCAAACGTGGCTATTCGCTCGCATGCAGCATCCCAACCTTTGCTCGGTTTGGTGGGTGTTTCCGACAACCACACCGTCTTCGATGTAATCAATGAAAATCGATTCGCTCGAAAGTAAATAGGGGAGTACTCGCCTTTGGTTTCGCCATCTTCTCTTCCAACTCCAATGCGAGTGTATTGACGTTCGCTAAAATTGTAATTGAATAATGCGTGATCGAGTTCAAGAACTTCGTTGTGTAAGACCTCTTGAAACCCAATAATATCTGCCCTTTCACTCCAAAGAAAATTCTTCACACGTTCGCTTCTGTTCGGCCAACTGTTTTCTCCATCATTCGGATTGTTGTAACGGAGATTGAATGAAAGGACTTTCAACTTTTCATTCTGACCGAATGAATATTCGGTTCTGGCTGCAAAGAGAGCGCAAAGAAGTGCAAGCCGAAACAAGTTGTTTTTCATTCTGGGATTAAAGGTAAAAAAAAACCTCCCGAAGGAGGTTTTTATATGTTAGAGGGAAGAGGAATTATGCTTCTTCTTCGCCGTCCATTTTCTCTTTCAATGCAGCCAATGCACCTAAGTCACCAAGAGTTGATTTCTCAACTTGAGAATTAACTTGCTTCACAGCTGAATTGTTGTCTTCTTTCTTAGCACCAGAACCAGATCCTGATCCTGCACCAGCACCTGAGCGCTTAGGCTTAGCATCTGAAGATGGAGTAGAAGTGATTTCTTCCGGCTTCCAAGTTTGTGTGTGAGACACAGCAATCTTACGTTGGTTCTTGTTGAATTCAAGAACGATGAAGTCAAGCGTTTCTTCCACTTTCGCAGTAGCACCGTCTTCTTTCTTCATGTTTTTGTTCAAGCAGAATCCTTCTAAACCGTAAGGAAGTGCAACAACACAATGGTTACCTTCTTTCTTTACGATAGTACCTTGGTGCTTGGTTCCTTCAAGGAAAACAGTTTCAAACACATCCCATGGATTTTCTTCCACTTGCTTGTGTCCTAAGCTGATTTTACGTCCTTCACGATCCAATTCCAATACTACTACAGCTAGATTATCTCCGATAGCGCAGAACTCACTTGGATGCTTGATCTTCTTAGACCAAGAAAGGTCAGAGATGTGAACAAGACCATCGATTCCGTCTGCTAATTCGCAAAAGATACCGAACGTAGTGAATGCACGAACTTTCGCAGTGTGCTTGGCTCCAACAGGGAAACGAGTCTCAATTCCGTCCCATGGATCAGAAGTCAATTGCTTCAATCCAAGGCTTAATTTACGCTCGTCTTTCTCCATGCTTAAGATAACAGCTTCAACTTCCTGTCCTACTTTCAAGAAATCTTGAGCAGAACGTAAGTGTGAACTCCAAGACATTTCAGAAACGTGAATCAATCCTTCTACACCTGGAGCAATCTCAACGAACGCACCGTAGTCAGCAAGAACAACCACTTTTCCTGTAATCTTTTGTCCAACTTCCAAAGTATCTTGAATAGCATCCCATGGGTGAGCAGACAATTGTTTCAAGCCAAGAGCAATTCTCTTCTTGTCATCATCGAAGTCAAGAATAACAACGTTGATCTTAGAATCCAATTGAACAATCTCTTCCGGATGAACAATACGTCCCCAAGAAAGGTCAGTAATGTGAATCAATCCATCTACGCCGCCAAGGTCAACGAATACACCGTAGCTTGTGATGTTTTTAACCACACCTTCCAATACTTGTCCTTTTTCAAGGCCAGACATGATTTGCTTCTTCTGTTCTTCCAACTCAGCTTCAATAAGAGCTTTGTGAGAAACAACAACGTTTTTGAATTCGTTGTTAATTTTAACAACTTTCAATTCCATGATTTTTCCAACGTAAACGTCGTAATCACGAATTGGCTTAACGTCGATTTGAGAACCAGGTAAGAACGCTTCGATACCGAATACGTCAACGATAAGTCCGCCTTTCGTGCGACACTTAACTTCACCTTTAATGATTTCGCCAGACTCAAGAGCAGTATTAACATTACCCCAAGCGCTGAACAAACGAGCAGTCTTGTGAGAAACGATTAATTGACCGTTTTTGTCTTCTTGTAATTCAACATAAACAGGAACACGATCACCCGCTTTAAGATCTGGATTGTAACGGAATTCAGTTACCGCAACAACACCTTCAGATTTGTATCCGATGTTTATTACAACTTCTTTCTTTCCAACAGAAACAACGGTTCCTTCAATAACTGTTTTCTCAGCAATTGTAGACAACGTGTTTTCGTATAATGAATCGTAACGATCACGCTCAGACTCAGTGTAACCACCAGCAGATTCGTAAGCCTCCCAACTGAATTCGCCTTTTTCATTCATGAAAGCAGCGTCGTCAGCAGTGCTGTACAACTCTAATGGTTCTTCTGCAGAAACTTCTTCTTCTACCGGAGCAGAAACTTCTTCTACAGATTCAGAAGCAGTAGCTTCAGTGTTTTCAGTTCCTTCGTTGGTTGGAACAGTGTTTTCAGCTTCTTCAGCTGGATTTAATTCTTCTGCCATGGGGCATTGTTAATTTGTATTTCATTCGCCTTCGCACGCATACGGAATGAAAGAGTTAGTTATTATTCAGTGACTCAGCGTCTTATCACCGCCCAAAAAGGGACGCGAATATACAAAGAATTTCATGAATTAATGCGTGATAAGTAAACATTGTCGTTCACAATCTGTTCTATTGAAAATTGTAGATAATTACGCCGCCACAAAACCAAGTCTTTGCATGAAAGTTGGAATCCCATTAGAATTATTTCCTAACGAGTCTCGCGTAGCTGCGACTCCTAAAACAGTCGAACGGTTAATAAAACAAGGCTTCGAAGTTGTTGTGCAATGCAATGCAGGAAATAGATCTTATTTTCAAGACAGCGATTACCAAAAAGCAGGGGCTACAATCGTTGCGAATAATACAGACATATACGAATCGTCAGACATAGTTTTAAAGGTAAGAGAGCCTCAACCCGAAGAAATCGAAATCATGCCGAGAGGTTTGACACTCATTTGTTACCTCTCACCTGCTCAAAACTTACCGCTCCTTCAAAGCCTAGCAGATAGAGGGGTTAACGCCATCGCAATGGACGCTATTCCGCGTATTTCTCGTGCTCAAAAAATGGATGTTTTGTCGTCAATGGCAAATATTTCAGGCTACCGAGCGGTTGTTGAAGCTGCTTTTTATTTTGGCAGATTCTTGAATGGACAAATTACAGCTGCAGGTAAAGTAGAGCCCGCGAAAGTTTTAGTCGTTGGCGCCGGTGTAGCCGGACTTGCTGCAATCGGAACAGCGAATTCCTTAGGTGCAATTGTTAGAGCCTTCGACACAAGAAAAGAAGTTGCAGAGCAAATTCAGTCTATGGGCGCGAAATTTTTGACCGTTGAAATAAACGAAGACGGACGCACAGATTCTGGTTACTCCAAAGAGATGAGCAAAGAGTTTATAGATGCGGAAATGAAGCTCTTTGAAGAACAAGCAAAAGACATAGACATAGTTATTACCACCGCACAAATACCAGGAAGACCAGCGCCAAAATTGTGGTTAGAAAACCACGTGCATCTCATGAAACCGGGGTCAATTATTGTAGACCTAGCAGCTTCCTCTGGTGGAAATTGTGAACTAACAAAACCCAACGAAGTTTACACAACAGAAAATGGAGTAACCATATTGGGTAAGATAGATATGCTCCCCGGACAGGCTAGCCAATTGTATGGAAACAACTTGTGCCATCTCTTGGACGACATGGGAAAGGCCGAGAATTTTCACATCAATATGGATGACGCCATTGTTTCAAGAGCCATGGTAACTTTTGAAGGCAAGGTGAATTGGCCGCAAAAACCCTTGGATGTTAGTCCAGCGAAAGCCAAGCCTGCAGAAAATGTTTTAGCGAAATCGGTTTCAACGGAAACCACTCAAAAAAATAAAGCTATTGGCGCAATAAGAGGGGTAGTGGTTGTCGGACTCTTACTTGGCCTCGTTGGAAGTTTTGCACCCAGAGATTTTCTTCAGCACTTTACGGTGTTCGTTCTTGCCATCTTCATTGGCTGGCAAGTAATATCAAACGTTTCTCATGCGCTGCACACCCCGCTCATGGCTGTTACAAACGCTATAAGTGGAATTATCGTGATAGGCGGTTTGCTTCAAACCAAGAACAGTCCAACGAATGTGCTTACAATTTTATCCATTGCGGCGGTGCTTCTAGCAACCATAAACATCGTAGGTGGTTTTGTGGTTACGCATCGAATGTTAAAAATGTTTAGAAAATAAGAACCATGCATTCAATCAACGAAATTCAAACAGGTGCGTATCTCTATGCGAGTGTTTTGTTCATACTTAGTCTTAGTGGTTTATCTTCCCAAGAATCAGCCAAAAGAGGTGTGTTTTACGGTATAGCCGGAATGGTAATAGCCATTGTCGCAACACTTTTTGGGAGTGGGGTAGAAGGAAAAGTCTACATAGTAATAGCCATTGCTGCTGCCTCTGTAATTGGCATCTTCATCGCACGTAAAGTTCAGATGACAACCATGCCGCAGTTAATAGCGCTGTTGCACAGTTTCGTGGGTCTTGCGGCTGTGTTAGTCGGTTTCGGTTCGTTCATAGATTCTGCATCAGCCACATCCAATTCTTCAACTCATTTAGTGCATTCCATTGAAGTGTTTATTGGTGTCTTTATCGGAATGATCACATTCACGGGCTCACTCAATGCATGGGGAAAACTAGACGGTAAGGTATCTT
>JBIKZA010000101.1:0-2530 GCA_044354975.1 Flavobacteriales bacterium | reverse complement strand
CATGGAAAGGCTCGTCGAAAATTCGATTTCAACGCGACGTTTGGTTTCTTTTCCGCTTCCGCAAGAAAATGGAATTCGCGGATGCACACATGTTCCCCAGACGCAGTTGGTGCAATAGTTTCCTTCAATGCCATACCAGGCCTTGGTTCCTACCACGAATTTATTTCCAACTACATACCCGTTTAAGTCTTCACGAAGCACATCGTACTTTGCCTGCGGTCCGTCGCACGCTCCAAAGGAGGTGAGGTTCGGCCATTCCGGATTTCTAATAATCGGCGAAGAAGATGCGTTCGCGAATTTCAAAATAGGATCAATGGAAATGTTTATCGGAATGTTGATGTGAGAAAGAGTAGGAGTTGGTCCAACTGGAATTTCAATATCGGTCATTTCGGGAAGAGGTGCCGTTATTTTACATGATGCTATCGACAGCGCAACAAATGATAAAACCAGTATATGGTAAGGTGTTTTTTTGGAAATCATAGTTTGAAGGAATTTCATTGTAAAATTACTAGTAACATTGGCTTATTTTTGTTTCAAATTATTTTTTATGAAATCACTACGACTAATTCTTGTTCTATCCTTTTTTGCGCTCTCGGGAAAAATATTTTCTCAAGGCTTTCCAATTTCTGTTATTGTTTCGAATGCAGATTGTGCTGTAACAGTTACAGGAACCTACGTAGATTCCATAACAGGAGTTAGCGGATCGTTTCAACTTTTCGCTGCTGATCCAGCAGGTAACTCGTTTGCGGGAACTATAAGTTTAAACACATTTGCTACAAATTATGTTATCACAGTTTGTGCAACAGATTGCAATGGAATTACCAATTGCGCTTCAGGTCCGATGGTTCCTGGTGCAGTAACGACTTTCAATATCGACATGGGAAATGGAGGCGGAGTAGTTGACAATGACGGAGACGGTTTCAATAGTTTCGCTGATTGCAACGACAACGACGCTTCAATTAATGCGAATGCAACTGAGATTTGTGATGGTATTGATAACAATTGTGACGGTGTTGTGGATGAAGGATGTTCAACAGGTGGATGCACAACTGATATCATTTTAGTTGCGGATTCTTTGATTTCAGATCCATTTAACGTGGTAATTTATTTGCCTGGAGCAAACAGCACTATGGGAACATACATTTGGAGTTTTGGTGATGGAAATACATCAGCGACAATGTTTCCAACTTGGCAATATACAGAGATTGGCACCTACACCGTTTGTGTTACTGTGGTTTTTCCCGATGGTTGCACTGCAACTGACTGCTTGACCTTTACGGTGAACGGCGACGGAACGACTACACCAGGTGGTATTAATTCGCAAGGCTTCACCTTGAATGTGGTGGGAACAATGCCAAATCCAAATGCAGTTGCTGAAATTTCTTCAGCAAGTGATTTCATGATTTTCCCAAATCCAGTTTCTGAATCAGCAACCATTCAATGGAACGCTACAGCAACTGAGCAAGGGAGATTGGATATCTTCAATGCACAAGGACAAATCATTTCTACGGAGCGTTACAACGTATCTGCAGGCGTTCAACAAGTTCAATTGAACACACAATCACTTTCTGCTGGAATGTACATTATTCGCAGTGTATCGAACGCAGGTGCTGTTCGTCAATCAACATTTGTAAAGTAATTCGTAAGATCTTATTTTATGTGGAAGGGTCGACCTATGGTCGGCCCTTTTTTATTGTAATGAATTGCGCGTAGAGAATATGAGTCAAATAAAAAAGAGCCGCATCTGCGGCTCTTTTAAGTTTTGAGGTAGGGAAGGTGTTATGCTTCTTCTACCGGGGCATTTGCACCGCGCTTCGCCATAATGTTGACTAAGTCTTGGCTGTTGCCTACTAACATTTTTTGGAATCGACGTCCACCTGTACCCGCAGGTATTGGGTGACCAACGATTACGTTTTCTTTCAATCCGTTCAAGAAGTCTGTTTTTCCTTGCACAGCTGCTTCGTTCAATACTTTCGTAGTCTCTTGGAACGAGGCTGCAGAGATCCATGAATCTGTTTGCAACGATGCTCTTGTGATACCTTGAAGAATAGGACGAGCGGTAGCTGTAATGGCTTCACGAGATTCCATAACTGCACGGTCTTTACGCTTCAACTCAGAGTTTTCAGTTCTGAACTGCAATGCTGTAATAACCTGACCTGCTAAGAATTTCTCAGAATCTCCTGGCTCAGTAACAACTACTTTGTCGAATAACAAGTCGTTTTCATCAATGAATTCAGCTTTGTCTACAGTGCTTCCTTGCAAGAAACGTGTATCACCAGCATCAAGAATTTCAACTTTGCGCATCATTTGACGAACAATAACTTCGAAATGCTTGTCATTGATTTTCACACCTTGTAAACGATATACTTCTTGAATTTCATTCACCAAGTATTCTTGAACTGCAGTTGGTCCTTGAATGTCTAGGATATCTCCAGGAGAGATAGCACCATCAGACAATTGCATACCTGCACGAACAAAGTCTCCGTCTTGAACTAAGATATGCTTAGCAAGGTTGATCAAATATTTCTTC
>JBIKZA010000030.1:0-26604 GCA_044354975.1 Flavobacteriales bacterium | reverse complement strand
AAGAACGGAACACTCATGTCTTTCATTCCCGATGAAAGCATTTTCGTAAATTATCAATATCGTTCGCAACACATCGAACGATTACTTTGGAATTACTGCTACCTGAATGCTGGACTAACCATCATTTTCAACGGACAGAAATTCAAATCGGAAAATGGTCTACGCGATTTACTCGCGGCAAACATGACCGAAGACCCGCTTTACAATGCTATTCACATTAAAAGTGATGACATTGAAGTAGCCATCACTCACACGAATTCATATGGAGAAGAATATTACAGTTTCGTAAACGGACAATACACAACCCAAGGTGGAACGCACCAAGCGGCCTTCCGTGAGGCTTATGTGAAAGTCATTCGTGACTTCTTCAAAAAAGATTACGAAGCGGTTGACGTTCGCTCGGGAATTGTTGCGGCTGTGGCTATTAAAGTCATTGAACCGGTTTTCGAATCGCAGACCAAAACGAAATTAGGTTCGAACGAAATTGAACCCAACGGAAAAAGCGTTAAGGCTTTTATTTTAGAATTCCTTCAAAAAGAACTCGATAATTTCTTGCATAGAAATCCAGAAATTGCGCAAAGTCTTTTGAAGAAAATTCTTCAATCAGAAAGAGAAAGAAAGGAACTTGCCGGTATCGCCAAATTGGCCAGAGAGCGCGCGAAGAAATCGAACTTGCACAACAAGAAGCTTCGCGATTGTAAAGTGCATTACGCCGACAAAAGTGACTTAGCCAATGCAACGACGTTGTTCATCACCGAGGGTGATTCGGCCTCTGGTTCTATTACTATTTCTCGAAATGTTCAGACACAAGCAGTTTTTAGTTTGAAGGGAAAACCTTTGAATACTTATGGATTGACGAAGAAGGTCGTTTACGAAAACGAAGAGTTCAATCTGCTTCAAGCAGCATTGGACATTGAAGACGGACTTGATTCACTTCGATACAACAATGTGGTTATCGCAACCGATGCCGATGTCGATGGTATGCACATTCGTCTATTAATGATCACCTTCTTCCTTCAATTCTTCCCTGATCTTGTGAAGTCTGGACACTTATACGTCCTTTCAACACCTTTATTCCGCGTAAGAAACAAGAAGGAAACCATTTATTGCTATTCCGATTTGGAGCGTCAACACGCCATTCAAAAATTAGGAACGAAGCCGGAAATCACACGATTCAAGGGATTGGGAGAGATTTCACCAGATGAGTTCAAATTCTTCATTGGTGAAAACATTCGATTAGAGCCTGTAGTAATCACCAAGGATATTCACATCAAAGACATTCTTGAATTTTATATGGGGAAGAACACTCCAGATAGACAAGACTTCATCATTAGAAACCTTCGCGTAGAGAAGGATGAAATCGTTGAAAAGAAGGAAATAGAAACTGAACCAGAAACAGAATAGGAGAGGAGATGGAAGAAAATACAAATCCAGAAGAAAATAAATTAGGAAACGTAATTGGAGTATCCGACCTCTACGAAGGTTGGTTCCTCGAATATGCGTCTTATGTTATTTTAGAAAGAGCCGTCCCCCATTTATACGACGGACTGAAACCGGTACAACGCAGAATTTTACACAGCTTGTGGGAAATGGACGACGGTCGTTTCAACAAGGTTGCGAATGTCATTGGAAATACCATGAAGTATCATCCGCACGGAGACGCTTCCATTGGAGACGCCCTGGTTCAAATCGGACAAAAGAATTTGCTCATAGATACCCAAGGAAACTGGGGTAATATTTTCACAGGAGACAGCGCTGCTGCTCCGCGTTACATTGAATCGCGATTGAATAAACTCTCGCAAGAGATTATCTTCAATCCGAAAACAACCACTTGGTTGGCGAGTTATGATGGAAGAAACAAGGAGCCGGAAACGCTTCCAGTTAAATTTCCTTTGTTATTGTCTTTGGGTGTTGAAGGAATTGCTGTTGGATTGGCATGTAAGATTCTTCCACACAACTTTGTGGAATTGATCGATGCGAGTATCGATGCTCTGCGTGGAAAGAAAACGCACATTGTTCCCGATTTCTTAACTGGGGGAATGGCCGATTTCTCGGATTACAACGGCGGTCTTCGCGGTGGAAAGGTTCGTGTTCGAGCAAAAATTAAGAAGGACGACGCCGCTCGTTGTTTGGTTATTACTGAAATTCCTTTCGGAACAACAACATCTTCCTTAATCGATTCTATCTTGAAAGCCAACGACAAAGGTAAAATCAAGATTAAGAAAATTGAAGACAATACCGCCGCAGTTGTTGAAATCATGGTTCACTTGGCAACAGGTGTTTCTCCAGACAAGACTATTGATGCGTTGTATGCCTTCACCGATTGTGAAATAAGCATTTCTCCAAACTCGTGTGTTATTCACGACGATCGTCCGAAATTCCTTCCTGTCGATGAGCTTCTGAAAATTTCAGCGGACAGAACGCGCGATTTAATTGGAAAAGAACTAGAAATTCAGCTGAATGAACTTCAAGAAAGCTGGCATTTCGCTTCGTTGGAAAAGATTTTCATTGAAAAGAGAATCTACCGCGACATTGAGGAATGCGAAACTTGGGATGACATCATTCTTGCGATTCACAAAGGATTAAAGCCACATACCAAGAAATTCTTGCGTGCAGTGACTGATGAAGATGTGGCGCGCTTGACTGAAATCAAGATCAAACGAATTTCGAAATTCGATAGCAACAAGGCAGACGATTTCATTTCTAGGTTGGAAGGTGAAATTGATCAAGTCAAAGAAAAACTGAATCATCTGACAGATACGGCCATAGCCTATTTCAAAGATTTGAAGGCGAAATACGGTAAAGGCAGAGAGCGCAGAACGGAAATCAAGACTTTCGATACCGTTCAAGCTGCGGCTGTTGCCATCGCAAATGCAAAGCTCTCTGTAAACTTGGCTGAAGGATTTGCTGGAATTGGATTGAAACGCGACGAAGGTGAATTCGTTTGCGAATGTTCCGACATCGATGATATCATTGTATTCCGGAAGGATGGGAAAATGATGGTTTCGAAAGTTCAACAGAAAGCTTTCTTCGGAAAAGACATCATTCACATTGCTGTTTGGAAGAAAGACGACCGTCGAACCATTTATAACTTCATGTATCGCGACGGTAAAAACGGTGGTGCGAACATCAAGCGGTTTGCAGTGACTTCCATTACCCGCGACAAAGAATACGACCTCACCAAAGGAACTCCCGGAAGTGAAACGCTATACTTCAGTGCCAATCCTAACGGTGAGGCTGAAGTGGTTACGGTTAATTTAAGAGCTCTCGAGCGATTAAAGAAACTGAAGTTCGATGTCGACTTTTCTGAATTAGCCGTTAAAGGTCGCGACGCTCAAGGGAATGTCGCCACGAAATATCCAGTTAAAAAGGTTGAATTGAAATCGGCAGGAGTTTCTACGCTGAGCGCAAGAAAAATTTGGATCGACGAAAGTGTCCAAAGGCTAAACGACGAAGGTCGAGGCAGATTCCTAGGAGATTTCGGTCCTGAAGACAAGATTCTTGTCATACAATCTTCGGGAGATTATCAATTAATTGCACCAGATTTAAGTGTTCACTTTCCAGATAACATGATCACCCTAGAAAAATGGCTCCCCGAGAAACCGATGAGTTCAGTTTATTTCGATGGTGAAAAGGAAACCTGGATGGTGAAAAGATTCTTGGTTGAACCCAGCAAAGGCTTGGTTCGATTCATAACGGAACATCCGAAGTCGAAATTGGCCGTGGCCACCACGAACCATTTCCCGAACGTGTATATCCGTTTCAACAAGAAATTCAAGCAGGCACAGAATAAAATGGACGAAACCATGAATCTGCCCGATTTTATCTCCATCAAAGGAGTAAAGGCGATTGGAAACAGACTTTCTACATATCCCATTCTTTCGGTTGATCTGCTAGAAGCTGAAGTTGAAAGAGAACAAGAAGCTGACGATGCAATCTTGTCAACAAGACCTCAACCAACTACTCAAATTGAAGACGGAGATGAAACGATTCAACCTTCTTTATTTTAAGTTGAAGCAAACGAACTTAAATCATTGAAAATAAGAACTTAAGATGTTTTGAGTTAAATAATAAAGTAAATAAGAAATGAACGCTCCTCACATCCATCTTTTGATCAATCATTTGCCCATAATTGGACTAATTATCGGTATTTTGGTGGTTATTTTCGGACTTTTAACCAAAAAACAGGTTGTTTCGTCGGTTGGATTGTGGATTACTATGATTGCTGGACTCTCAAGTTATCCGACGATGTATTCTGGAGGAGCTTCTGAGCATTTCTTTGAAGAAAATGAAGGGAAATACTGTGTGAATGAAGATCTCATACAAGAGCATGAAGAAGCTGCAGAATTGGCTTTTTGGCCATGTATCGTTACAGGCGTCTTCGCTGGAATTGCTTTATTTGGACACAGAAAAGGTCACAAACACACCAAAAAAGCCGAGATTTTAGTTGTTTTCATCGGAATTATAGCAATTATACTAGTTGGAAAAGCCGGATTGACGGGAGGACAAATTCGTCATCCAGAAATTTCAAGTTGTTGCTCAGCTGAGGGATCTGGAGAATCGTGTAAAGGAATGGCGGGTCACGAAGGCTGCACGGGAATGTCAGGACACGATGGTTGCACATATATGAAGTCAGAGAAATGCACAGCGAATTGTACTCCAGGTTGTAAACACGATGGAACTGATGCTTGTTGTAAAGGTGATACAACATTACAAATGAAAGCATGCTGCAAGAAAGATTCAGATGAATCAGAGCATACAGAAGAAGAGCACTAGACTGAATGGATTTTATTGATCATATAAGGACTCGGAGTAATTCGAGTTTTTTAATGCTTTGATATTCAATACACAACATATTCAAAAGACACATAATTTACATTATGTAAACTAGCTAAAAATGTTTCTTATCCTCGCTTAACCAATCTTACCCTGTCTTACCATATATCCAAATCTTCCCTTTTCTTACCCTTTCTTAAATTCTCACTAAAACGTCTCCATTCTTAACTTCTCTCACTATACGTGAGAATGATTATTCGTCCCTAATAATTACATTTGACTTGTTGAAGAGAATCTACGAAATATCCATCCCGCATTTTACGATTGAAGGCACCTTTGAGGCTGCTATTTGTCAGTTTAATGACATAAAATCTTTGGATATTGACGCCATTTATCTTCTTCCTATAAATCCGACCGATATTCAAAACAGTCGCTCTCCTTATTGTATAACCGACAATTTAAAAGTTCGAAAGGAATTAGGTGGAGTCGACGGATTGAAATTATTCATTGAAGCCGCTCATGATAAGGGCATGAAGGTGATTCTAGATGTTATCTTGAATCACTTTTCGATTAAGCACTGCTGTGCCATCGATGAAGATTTTTTTGCTTTGGATGAAAATAAAAAGCCTTTTCATCCCATTGGTACAAATTGGACAGATGTCTATCAGGTAAATCACAATGATGCATGGTATTCATATAGTTCATTGCTGGGTTTGTATCATTTCTTAGAAATTGGAGCCGATGGATTTCGTTTTGACGCTGCTTCTTTCCTTCCTGATCGTAATTTGGAAAGCTGGCTTTCAGGTCTAATTCAAAAAAAATCCGACGTCATTCTGTGGAGCGATTCGAATCTGATTGGAAAAGACATTCATCCTTTTACCCATGTCTCCGCTCCCATTGGTAAATCGAAATTCGATGAGCCAAGAAAGGCAATTCAGATAGCTTCATTGGGCTCACATGATTTGCTCCGCAATGAAGGAAGCCTCTTGGAAGTGTATGGTGAAAATGTAGGTGCTCTTCAACAAGAAATGATTCAACAGTCAGAGGCTTTTTTGTTTCCGATGGGAAGTGAAAAGGGATTCGACTTTAAGTACGACTTCTTTCTTTAATTCGAAGAAGTCCGAATGCGCGGATCAAGAATTCCATATACCCATTCAACCAGAATATTCACCACAATAAAGACGGTAGAAACCAAAATTACTCCTCCCATTACAATGGGCTGATCTTGTTTTTCAATTGCCATGAAAAGTTCTTGACCAATCCCCTTCCACCCGAAAACAAATTCTACAAATACCGCCCCAGCCAACAAGGAAGCGAACCATCCTGAAACTGCCGTCACAACCGGATTCAAGGCATTGGGTAAGGCGTGTCTGTATAAAACGCGTCTCTCTGAAAGTCCTTTCGCTCGGGCTGTTCGGATGAAATCCTGAGACATCACCTCGAGCATGCTGCTTCTTGTCAATTGAACAATAATAGCCAACGGACGAATCATTAAGGTAATCATCGGAAGTATTAAATTCTTCAAGTCAATGTACTTCCCTTCCCAAACATCTACGCTGTACCAACTTCCCGTCATGCTCAGTCCTGTGTAATCGCGCAACAACACTGCTCCTATCCACGCTACAATTAGCGCGACAAAGAACGATGGCCCAGCCATTCCTATGGCGGAAACGAATAAAACAGTCTTGTCTATCCACGTATCTTTCCTTTGAAAAGCCCATATTCCAAGGGGAATTCCGATAATAAGACTTAGTAAAATACTTCCTAAAGCAAGGACAAATGTTCCAGGAAAAGATTCCGCGAAAATAGAAGAAACCGATTTTTCGGAAATGAAGGACTTGCCCAAGCTTGGAAATTTAATCCACAACGAACGCTTATCACTCAGTGGCAATGACCAACCCTTATACATCGAAGAGTCTGCGTAAAAGGCTTCCGAAAAATTATCTGATCTGCTGACACTTATCGGAGAAAGATTATTCAAATACTCGAAATAGCGAATGCCGAGAGAATGATTCAAGCGCAACTTGTTCCGCATGTTAGTCACAACCTCTTGATTGGCATTTTCTCCAACAAGATTCTGCACAGGATCGGAACCTGTTAGATTAAAAAGAAAAAAAACAACAGTCACAACGCCCCAGAGGACGAGCAATTGATAGCCTATTTTCCGAGCAACCTTCATTAAACGAAAATAGAATATTTGATTACTGAACTTTGTACTAGCTACAAATGTTATACACGGCACGCTTCTTGAAAAGTCGAACGCAGTATTTATTCAATAACCTTCTTACTTTTGACTCATGGAAAAACGAAATCTTTACATTTCTTGGACATTGCGTGTATTCCTATTCGGATTATTTGTGTTTTCGGCCATTACGAAAATGCTTCCGCTTACACCTTTTGAAAAACAACTCGTTGATTTAGGTTTTGCCGATTGGCATACTGCACCCTATTTCGCTCGATTAATTATCGGAGTTGAATTGGGTCTAGGAATAGCCCTGATACAAAATCATTTTTTCAAGCGTTTCGTTATTCCTGCAACAGCTCTTCTGCTCGTTGCTTTTTGTATTCACCTTTCTTATCAAATTACTATTGGACAAGGTGGAAATTGCGGATGTTTTGGTCAGTTCATTGAAATGACTCCGACAGAAGCGCTCATCAAAAACATTGTTACACTCGGTTTATTGGGATGGTTATTTGCGATTAGCAAAGAGAAGAAAAGTGCCAATCGTTTTTCATTCCTTTTACTGATTTGGTCTTTCTCTACCCTCTTCATGTTCATGGCGTTCCCTTTTGCTCCGTTCAAAGAACTGGGAATTGTAACAGGCGACACATCAGGCATTCCATGGGAAGATGATTCGACAACTTCGACTCAAACGGTTGACACAAATCAAACACAGACAACGATTGCTCCTACTGAAATTGTTAATCCGGGTCCAACAGCAGTTGTTTCTAAATTTTCCAAGTTGAATGTATTTAGTGGATTGAAGGTGAAAATTGACGAAGGAAAGCGTATCGTATGTTTCTTCATACCAGGTTGCGACCACTGTCGTGAAGCTGCAAAAGCAATTACAGAATTATCGAAAGACTCGAATTTCCCTAAAGTATATGTTTATTTCGGAGACGAAGAGGTAGAGAAAATCGATGAGTTTTTCCAAGTTGCTGGAAAGAAATATCCTTATCAAGTAATAGGCATGGGCGAATTCTTTACACTCATGGGTCCGCAAGGTGAAACGCCAGGTATTCTTTATATGTGGAATGGAAACATTCAGAAGTCATATTTCGGAGAGCAATTCAACAAGGAAGATTTAAAACAAACGTGTAACCAATAGACGTCTCGTACGTCCTAGTCCTGTGAATATTTCAACACTGACAATGCATATTAAGACAGCGCTTGCGAGCGTTGTCTTTTTGTTTTGTTGGAATTTAACTTATGCAACAAACATTAAAGGTGTCGTTAACGATGAGCAAGGGTTGCCTCTTTTTCACGTGGCTGTTTTTGTTCCAGGAACAAACTTGGGCACACACACCAATGAAAAGGGTGAGTATCAATTAAACTTAAAGCCAGGTAATTACCTCCTTAATTATAATTTCATTGGATATGAAACTGTGATTAAGTCTCTTCAAATTGGACAAGAGAAGATTCTTTTGATCGACATTACACTTAAAGTGAATAACAACGAATTGCCTATGCTCGTTGTGAATGCAGATCGAAGAGATTTCGTGAAAAGATTGGTCCGAGGAGCATCTGACCAAAGAGAGTTTTACGCCAAGCAAATGCAGAATTACTCCGTGGGCTTTTACGGAAGAACTTCGATGGAGAAAATTGATTTTAAACGTGATTCGGCATCTAAGGTTATTCAGCCTCCGGTTATTGAAAATTCTATTTACCATGTCAATGAAAGCGCCGGAACCCTATACGCTAAAGAAAATGAAATAAAACTAAAGGTCGACGCCTTTCGCGATTTCACGCCAAAGCGAAATGAAAATTACGCGTCGGTTAATGTGAATTTTGAATACGGAGAAGAATCTATTGTGAACGATAGAGATCGCTTTCAAGACCCTTATGAATTAACAAGCCAATCGTGTTATTCAGAATTTAACCTAAGAGAAAACGCACTCACCCTTCCCCAATTATCCGATAAAAAAATAATTTCGCCAATCGCATCAACTGCCCTTCTCTCCTACTCCTTTGATTTGGTTGGAATAGATACGTTGAACGGCGAGAAGTTCTTCAAGCTATCAGTTATGCCCATTTTCAAGCAAGAGGCATTGTTCAATGGATACATCTGGATTCAAGACACAACATTCGTTCTAGGAAAATTGGAATTGAATTTAGACGATGAAGTCATGCCCTTTTTCTCTGATTTTTCATGGAAGGAAGAATTCATTCAACAAGAATTTAATAAATGGATCAGTAAAGGAAAGTCTATTTATGGAAAGGTAAAAGAGGGAAAGACGCAACGTATTTGTCATGTCGATTACAAATTCAAGGAGTATGAATTCAATATTTCAACTCCACTGAATATGCAGTCGAGTGAGGTATTGAAATACGACGATTCTGCTTTTGACAGAGACAGTGCCTATTGGGAAAGTAAACAATTGATTCCACTCACGAGCCTTGAATTGAAATACAAATTCGAATGTGATAGTCTTCAAAAGAGATACGACGATCCGAAGATTCAAGCTAAAGCTGATTCAGCCTTCAATAAAATTACATTTTGGGATGTAACGCTGTCTGGAGTTGCTTGGCGAAACAGAGCAAAAGGAACGGCTTATTATATCAACCCTCTCATAGCTCAAGCCAATGTCTTTGGAATTGGTGGATATCGACACAAATTCGGAGGGAGTTTTAGTCAATATTTTAAGAGTAATGATTTCGTGTTGGATACCGATGGCTATATAGATTATGGCTTTGCAAATAAAGATGTAAGAGGAAAAGGCGGAATAGGGTTGACATATTATCCTAAGAAATTTGTTCGAACGTATATCCGTTTTGGAGATTACTACGACATGATTAATACGTTCTCGTCGTTCAGTACAGTGTTCAGCAGAAGCAATTATGTTCGAGCAAAAATGTACAGTATTGAACAGCGCATGGAAGTTGTGAATGGCCTATATGCATCACTTACCTATGAATTTTGTGATCAAATACCCATTAACAATTTGGTACAAGACGGTTGGTCAGATCAGCTTTTTGGTGATGTGAATAATCCCGTAGAATTTCAGCGTTATAAAAAATCAGAGTTTAATTTGAATATACAGTGGAGACCTGGCCAGACTTATTACATCAAGAAAAACAGAAAAGTAGTTACCGGATTCAAATACCCTGAGGTTCGCTTTAATTATCGCAAGGGTGTTCCAAAAATGTTCGGCAGTGAAGTGAACTTCGATTATGTTGAATTGAGAATTCACGATGACTATCAGCTTCCGCGATTTGGAACAGGCTCATGGACCATTCAAGGGGGTGCCTTCGTCAATAAAGCCAATTTAAGATTACTGGAATACAAATACTTTAGAGGTTCTGACTTCTTTTTCTTCTCTGATCCCAACGCCTCTTTCCAATTACTTGATCGGGTATTCCTCACGCCGAATGCCTATTACAGAGGGAACTACGTTCATAGTTTCAACGGAATGTTCTTCAATAAAATTCCATTGCTGAATCGATTGAAGTTGAATGAGATTGCCGGAAGTGCGCTCATTGCTATACCTAGTGAGAATTTCATTCACCAAGAAATTTTTATAGGTATACAAAAACAAATTCGAATCAAAGAACAACTTTTCCGTCTAGGTGCGTTTTTGGTAACTTCCGATTCTAATTTAGACAAAGCAGCCTACACGTTCAAATTTGGAATTAGCTACTGGAACACCTACACAAAAAAATGGAGTTATTAATCGCCAAATGAATTGTGGCACTATCTTTATAAACGAAACATAAACAATTGCTATGAAAAAGCTATCTCTCTTTTTAGGATTCGCGCTGTTACTTTTAGCAGGATGTAAGACCAATGCGAACCTTGGTGAAAAAGTAAACGAACCATTCACAGGAAATAAATACGAATCGAACGATCGTTATTTCAGAGGAACTGGGAAGGGTCAATCAATGGACGAGAATATCTCTCGTAATAAAGCAGATCTTCAAGCCAAGAAAGTATTGGCTCAGCAGGTTGAGACTAACGTAAAGGTTGTAACAGATCAATACTTAGGAGAAACAGAATTGAATAACCGTTCTGAAATCACAGATAAGTTCCAATCATTAGCGCGTGAGGCAACGAATACGCAGATTGCTGACTTACGTAAGATTGGCGAGGAGAAATACAAAATGCCAGATGGAACTTTCACAACTTACATCGCTTATGAAATTCACAAGCGCGATATGTACCGTTTCATGAAAAAGCAAATTAGATTAAACTCGAAGCTGAACGAAGCTGAGCGCAAGACAATCGAAGATATGATTGATGAAGAATTGAAAAGGGCAGAAGCTTTGGGAGATTAATTTCCAACTGTATTAATAAAGAAAAAGGTGCTTATGCACCTTTTTTATTTTCACCACCTCTATTTTTAGATGTGTATTTCGGTTTGAAATTCCGCTTTCCTCCTCCTCCACCATTACCTCCATGTCTTGGTTTTCCATTTCCCTTCATAACCGGATTGTATTCAGGGACAGCTCCGTAATTTTCTGCAACAGGTAACTTCTCAACGTCTTGCTGAATCAGCATTTCAATTTTCTTAAACTTCACCTGATCATCTGGAATGATAAACGTTACCGCCTCACCATAGGCGTCTGCTCTTCCCGTTCTTCCAATGCGGTGAACATAGTCCTCAGCATCTCCAGGTACATCGAAATTAATTACACAGTCAATGCCTTTAATATCGATTCCTCGGCTAACAACATCAGTTGCAACAAGCACCGCACATTTTCTGTTTCGAAATTCATTCAACGAATGTTCTCGCTCGCTTTGTTCCAAATCACTGCTCATCATTAAAGCCTGAATTCCCTTCTTCCGAAGTGCGCTGTGAATATTAATAACTCCAGTCTTGGTGCTACTGAAAACAATGGTTGTTTTTTCCTTTCGCTCATATAAATAGTCTACGAGGATTGGGATTTTCTGATTTGGAAATACAACGAATGCCCCTTGCGTAACATTAGCGGGTGGCTTAGACAATGCAATGTTTATGGTAATTGGATCATTCAAAAATCCGCGCGATAAACTAAAAATGGTATCGGGCATTGTAGCTGAAAACAGAAGGCCTTGTTTCACATCAGGAGTTTGCGCAATAATCCGCTGTATATCGGGCTGAAATCCCATGTCTAACATACGATCAGCTTCATCGAGAATTAAAAATTTTAATTTAGAAAAATCGACATACCCTAAATTAATGTGCATGTTCAATCTTCCAGGAGTTGCTACAATAATATCTGTACCTGTTGTAAGTGCGTGCTTCTCTTGTGTAAAAACCTTCCCATCACTTCCGCCATAAATAGGCATGGACGAAATATCTGTAAAGTAACCATATGCTGAAATGGCCTGATCAATCTGCGTGGCAAGTTCTCTCGTTGGAACTACAATAAGTGCTGAAACAGATGTTCGATTGGTGTCTTGAATAATCTTATGAATAACGGGCAAAAGAAAGGCTGCTGTCTTCCCTGTACCTGTTTGTGCAATTCCTAAAACGTCTTTTCCTTGTAAAATATGTGGTATCGATTCCCGCTGAATGGGAGTCGGTTTTTGAATTCCCATGGAATCGATTCCCTGTATCAAATCTTCATTTAAACCTAAACTTGAAAAATTTTCTTCACTACTCATATCACAAAGGTCTAACATTCTTCGAGTGTTTTAACAATATGCCTATTTTTGTTCCGTGAAGAACGTAATACTGACCACGCTATTTCTGATTTTGAATCTACTTACTGTTTTCGGACAGAAAGAAGAACGCAATAAAAAATCGGACTATCCTTTTATTAAACCCGAACTTATTTTAGATGGAAGGCGCACATTAATCAGCGAACAAGGAGCAAGACTTGGAGGGTTTCGTTTTGGTATTGAAATGAATCGTGTGAACCGCTTTGGATTTGGGTTTTATTCATTTTCAAAGAGTGTTCGAACAACAACCTTGAATGAGATTTCTTCCAATATCATTTCTGCCGATTTGGAGTTGAACTACGCATCTATTTATTATGAGCGTGTTTTACTCTTCACTAAAAAATACGAATGGAGTTCTACTCTTCATTTTGGAGTTGGAAATGTTTCTGGTTCATATACCTACGCAGATGGTTCTATCGGTAACTATGAGGAACCTCTTCAACTCACTGAAATAAGCACAACACTTTTCAGACATTTAACCTATTTCATGTCCATTGGCGCGGGTGTTGGTTACCGTCAAACGAGAAATGCACCCGAAGAGCTTCTGCCTATTTACAACGCTCCAGTATTCTTAGTGAAACTCAGATTTCAACCCATTAAGGCCGTGCGAGGAATTTGGAACAAAGACATTCGCAAAAGATATTAATCATGAATTCATTTGAAGCACAAATAAAAATTGCTGAACTTTCAGATTTACTGAACGCACACAATTACAATTATTATGTGTTGAATGCTCCTGTTATTTCCGATCAAGATTTCGATTTTCTTTTGAAGGAATTGGAACAATTGGAACTTCAATTTCCTGAATTGAAATCTTCCAACAGTCCAACGCAACGCGTTGGTGGAGACATTACAGATAAATTCGAAAAGGTAACACACAAGAGTCCCATGCTCTCACTTTCGAATTCATACAACCAAGAAGAAATTCAAGATTGGGCGAAGCGTGCCATAGAGTTAGCAGGTAAGCCCATTGAATTCGTAATGGAATTGAAGTACGATGGAGTGGCCATTGCCCTGTGGTATAAGAATGGTCAACTTGAAAAAGCAGTCACTCGCGGAGATGGTTCAATAGGTGAAGATGTATCAACGAATGTGAGAACAATTTCAAGTATTCCGCTTCAACTGAAAGGTGACTATCCTACCGAATTTGAAATTCGGGGAGAAATTTTTATGCCAAAGGCCGTCTTTCAAAAATTAAATGAAGAACGCGCTGAGGCTGGAGAAGAGTTATATGCTAATCCAAGAAACACCGCTTCTGGCACTTTGAAGCAACAAGATTCAAAGGCCGTTGCGAAGCGTAAACTCGATTGTTTTTTATACTTCGTATTGAATAGCACATCAACCATTGAAACGCACAGCGAACGTGTGAATCACGCTAGCTCATGGGGATTTAAAACACCGGACGCTGCGAAGCGAATGATTGAAACCACTTCAAGTGTTGATGGAATTATGTCATTCATTTCTTATTGGGATGAACATCGAACAAGCCTTCCATTCGAGATCGATGGAATTGTAATCAAGGTAAACGAAGTTCAATTGTGGGACGAATTGGGAATGACCGCCAAGAGTCCCCGTTGGGCCATTGCCTATAAGTTTAAGGCGGAAAGCATTAGCACGAAGCTCTTAAGTATAACGTATCAAGTAGGTAGAACAGGTGCCATTACTCCTGTTGCAAACCTCTCTCCTATTCAATTAGCAGGCACAACAGTCAAGCGCGCTTCGCTGCACAATGCCGATCAAATTGAGCGATTGGACATTCGCGTGGGAGATTTTGTTTGGGTGGAAAAAGGTGGCGAAATTATTCCAAAGGTTACGGCTGTCGATGCAACGCAACCACGCGGAACAGAAAGTATGCATGAATACATTTCGAACTGTCCAGAATGCAATACAGTTCTAGTTCGAGTGGAAGGAGAAGTCTTGCATTATTGTCCAAACGACACTCAATGTCTTCCGCAAATCATTGGGAAATTAGAGCATTTCATTTCAAGAAAGGCCATGAATATCGATGGCCTAGGCACAGAAACCGTTTCGGGATTACTCGCATCAGGATTGATTGCAGATGCAGGGGATTTGTATTCCTTGAATTATGATCAATTGATTGGACTTGAATTTCAAGTTGGTGATGAAGCCGAAGAAACGAAGAAACGCTCACTTCAAACGAAGAGCGTTGAGAATTTGTTAGCAGGATTGGAAGCAAGCAAACAAGTGCCTTTCGAGCGTGTGCTGTTCGCAATGGGTATTCGTCATGTTGGAGAAACAGTTGCGAAGAAAATTGCTAGAGCAGTAAAATCATTCGATCATTTGAAGACCCTCACTTTCGAAGAATTGTGTGGAATAGATGAAGTGGGAGAAATAATTGCGCGCTCTATTCAGTCTTGGCTTACAAAGGAAGAGCATCTTCTCGTCTTAAATAAACTCATTGCAGCTGGACTTCAATTCAACATTAACGAACAAGACGAAGTCTTGCTTTCAAATTCATTGGTTGGAAAAAGTATTGTCGTGAGCGGAACTTTTGAAACCTTCTCTCGCGACGGAATAAAAGATTTCATAGAGCAGCACGGAGGAAAGGTAGTTGGAAGTATATCTTCTAAAACAACTTTTGTTGTTGCTGGAGTAGATATGGGTCCCGCGAAGTTGAAAAAAGCAGAAGATCTGAAAATACCAATTATTTCAGAACAAGATTTAAGAGCTCTTACAGTTTAGATAATTAGTAAGCCCAAAATCATAAAGAAAACCAATTGTGCTGTTCCGTACAAAACAGCTGTTCCGTTCTGGTTTCTAAAATGTGAATAGCTGTACAATCCAAAGCAGAATGAAACTACGAACCATGCAGTGAAATTCTGAAGGGGTGCGTAATTCAATTGAGTAAATGACCAAAAATCGAATTGAGGTGCCAAGACTTCAAGCAGTAAATCGAACAGCGTCATAAGCACTGCAACAGAAATAGCTGAAAAAAAGCGATTGTTAATTCCAATGTAATGAGTTGTGAGCTGCTGAGCAACCATGATTAATGCTGCCCAATTCACGCCTATGATTAAGGGCACACCAAACAGCTTCCACCCTAAGTTGTTTCCATAAGTATAGGTTCCAAATAAATTTCCCGTTTTAACACCGTATACCTCCACCAAAAAAGCCATGACAACAATAACAGCAAATGCAACAAATCGCGACTGTCTGAATTTTTCATATCGAAGAATAACTACACCTGCGCTTACTAAAATGATGAGTGGTGTTGCAGGAAGAAACCAATCAGGTAGAAAGTAAACTCCTATTATTCCAAAAAAATGAACCAATACAATCCACAGAATTGCGAATGCTTTTAATTTTTTATTCTTGTGGAAATCGACTGACATATTTTTTTTGTTAGGAAATAAACTCAGACATGTTTTTTGCTGCTAAGATTGCCAAGGGCACACCACCACCTGGATGCACACTCCCGCCTACAAAATATAAATCCTTAATTTTTGATGAATTATTTGCATGACGAAAGAATGCAGCGCTAGCTGAATTGGAAGCATTTCCGTAGAGTGCACCTAAATGAGACGATGTATCCGCTTCAATTCCACTTGGTGTCCAAACGCGTTCACAACAGATTTTATCTTCAATTTTTTCTCCTAACATACTCTCTAATTTCTGAATAATATTTTCTCTCGCTCTTTCAACAATCTCTTCCCAATTTTGACCTTTGTTATTTGGTGCATTAACCATAACAAACCAATTTTCTCCATTTTCTGGTGCATCAGTTTTAATGTGATGTGAGGTAATGTGAAGGTAGATAGTTAGATCTTGCGCTAGACGTCTATATTCGAAGAGGTCGCGAAATTCGTTAAAGTAATCGCTCGAAAAAAAGATATTGTGAATACTTAACGATTTGTTCACGTATTCTTTCATACCCCAATAAAAGATAAGGGCCGACGAAGATTTCTCTTGGTTTAAGATTACTCTAGGTTCTCTTTCTTTCGGCAAGAGCTTCTTGTAAGTCGGATAAACATCCATATTACTTACGATAACATTTGCCAATTCAATTTGATCAGTATTGAAACGAATGCCAACAGCTCTTTTTTCTTCAATAATAATTTCTTCAACCTTTGAATTGAAGACGAATTCAACATTTTGGCGTTTCGCTAATTCATAGAGTTGAAAAGTAATGTCATACATTCCTTTATCTGGAATGAAGGCGCCTATCCCCTGCTCTACGTGAGGAAGCAATTGCATTAGTGCCGGAGTCTTGTATGGGCTACTTCCATTATAAGTCGCGTAACGTTGGAAGTATTGAATGGTTTTTGGGTTCTTGAAATATTTTTTAAGTTGAATGGTATAGCTACCCATTAAAGGCAGACGAGGAATCCGAAGTATACCCTTCCAAAACGCTTTTGTTTTATAAAGTTTCGAAAGTTTAAGCGGACGCTCTAAAAACAATGGCCCAGTTGTGTTGTATATGAACTCTGATTTGGAAAAGAACGCTCTGACTTTTTCTTCGTCTTCATCAAAAGCTTGAACAATAGCTTTTATGTTTTCTTCTTTATTTCCTTTCGCCTCGAAAACAAATCCATCTGGATAAAAATATTTACAAAGAATTGGAAGTTCCGAATATGAAAAATGTTCAGACATTTTTTCTCCACAAAGTTCAAAAAGTTCTTCAACGTATTGAGGCAAAGTAAATAAACTAGGACCTCGATCGAAACGGTACTCCCCCATTTTAAATTCAGAAAGTTTTCCTCCTGGAAAACTTGAAGCTTCGAAAACCTTCACGACGTATCCTTTTCGGGCCAAACGAATAGATGCAGCAATGCCGCCTATACCTGCTCCTATGACAATTGCGTTTTTCATTCTTTAATAGTAAAGAAAAAGAAAAGAACCGAAATGTTCAAATCAATTTTCATTTTTAAAATAGATGCGTATATTTGCACCCCAATTATGGCGAGGTAGCTCAGCTGGTTAGAGCGTGCGATTCATAATCGCAAGGTCTTGGGTTCAAGCCCCAATCTCGCTACTTTTTAAACCCCTTGATTTTTCAAGGGGTTTTTCATTTTTATTGTTGTACTTTTGCGCCCAATTTAAGAATCGCGCAATGCAAAAAATTAGAAACATCGCTATTATCGCCCACGTTGACCATGGTAAAACTACTTTGGTAGATAAAATGCTTCATGCAGCCAAATTGTTCCGAGATAATGAAGTGCATAACGACTTAATTCTTGATAACAATGACCTAGAGCGTGAGCGTGGTATCACAATTCTAGCGAAGAATGTTTCTATTCAATACAAAGATTACAAGATCAACATTATTGACACTCCTGGTCACAGTGACTTCGGTGGAGAGGTTGAGCGTGTGTTAAATATGGCTGAGGGAGTATTACTATTAGTAGATGCCTTTGAAGGAGCCATGCCACAGACGCGTTTCGTATTGCAGAAGGCAATTCAAATGGGTTTGAAGCCAATTGTTGTCATTAACAAAGTAGATAAAGAGAATTGTCGTCCAGACGAAGTTCACGAGCAAGTGTTCGATTTAATGTACAGTTTGGGTGCTACAGAAGACCAGTTGGATTTCGCAACAGCATATGGTGCTGCGAAGAACGGTTGGATGAGTTTGGATTGGAAAGTTCAGACAGATACGATTGAGCCTCTATTGGACTTGGTTATTGAGCACATTCCTGCACCTCTTAAAAGAGAAGGCACACCACAAATGTTGGTTACGTCATTAGACTATTCAACATACACGGGACGAATGGCAATTGGAAAACTTCATCGCGGCGAGTTAAAAGCTGGAATGAATGTTACCCTTGCAAAGCGTGACGGAGTTATGGTTAAAGGAAAAATCAAAGAATTATACATCTTTGAGGGATTAGGTAAGCGCAAGGTAGAGTCTGTTGTTTCAGGAGATATCTGTGCGATTAACGGAATGGAGAATTTCGAAATTGGAGATACATTCACCGATTACGAAAATCCAGAGGCATTGCCTACTATTTCAGTAGATGAGCCAACGATGAGTATGTTGTTTACAATCAATGACTCTCCGTTCTTCGGTAAGGAAGGCAAGTTCGTAACTAGCCGTCACATTAAGGAACGTCTAGAAAAAGAATTAGAAAAGAACTTAGCGCTTCGCGTTCAAGAAACAGATAAGGCAGACCGTTTCAATGTATTTGGAAGAGGTGTACTTCACTTGTCTGTATTGATTGAAACTATGCGTCGCGAAGGATATGAATTGCAAATTGGACAACCTCGCGTAATTCTTAAAACCATTGACGGGGTTAAGAGCGAGCCAATAGAAGAGTTGACCATCGATCTTCCATCAGAGATGGCGGGTACCGCTATTGAATCTGTATCGAAGCGTAGAGGTGAAATGAAAAACATGGAGCCTAAGGGAGATCGCACGGTGATTGAATTTGAAATTCCATCAAGAGGTATTATTGGATTAAGAAGCTACTTGCTAACTGCTACACAAGGTGAGGCTATCATGACTCACCGTTTCAAGGAATACCAGCCGATGAAGGATGAAATTCCTGGTCGTTTGAATGGTTCTTTGATTTGTATGGAAACAGGTAACGCCATTGCATACAGTATCAGTAACCTTCAAGACAGAGGAAAATTCTTCGTTGAAGCCATGCAAGAAGTATACGAAGGTCAGGTTATTGGTGAACACTCACGTGATAACGACTTGGTTATAAACGTTACAAAGACGAAACAATTAACGAACATGCGTGCTTCCGGTACGGATGCAAAAACCGTTATGGCTCCACCAATTCAATTCACATTGGAAGAAGCTCTTGAGTACATCGGTCCAGATGAATACGTTGAGGTTACTCCTAAGTCTATTCGTATCCGTAAGGTTTATTTGAATGAGGGCGACCGCAAGCGTTTTGCGAGGCAGTTTGTTCAGCAATAAATTTCTTAGGGTTATTAACAATCTGATTGTTTATTAACTATCTTTGCTGCTATGGTAGTTGCTGTAACAGAAGGCGTAAAAATTTCAGTTTTTTCTTTGTTTGAAGAAAGAATGTCCGCTGCCCCTCAAGGCAGCTTTGTCTTCTCCTACCGGATCTCAATTGAGAATCAAAACGACTACCCTATTCAACTTTTACGTAGACATTGGTTCATCACTGATTCCAATGGATTGAAGCGCGAAATTGAGGGTCCTGGCGTTATTGGAGAGCAGCCTGTTATTGCTCCCGGGGAGAACTTCTCTTACACTTCAGCGTGTGATTTACAATCGCCATTCGGAATAATGAAAGGTTTCTATTCCATGCAAATGAAGGGAGCTTCTTCCCTATTCAAAGTTCAGGTTCCGGAGTTTTCTTTGGAAGCTGATTTCATGAAGAACTAAAATTTACTCTAATTTCTTTGGCATAAAAAAAGCGGCCTAAGCCGCCTTTTTTTTTATGTCTTTTACTCTTAGTTCTTTACTACTTCAATTTCTACACGTCTGTTCTTCTTGCGTCCTTCAACCGTTTGGTTGGAAGCAATTGGGCGAGTAACACCATAATATTCAATTTTCACACGATCCGCAGATACACCTTGAGAAATCAAATATGCTTTCACGTTAGCAGCACGCTTTCTTGAAAGTGTCAAATTATATTCAGGTGAACCTGTAATGTCCGTGTGTCCGGAAATTACAAGAGTTAAAAATTTGTTACTCTTCAACTCAAAAGCTAAATCCTTTAAAATCTGTTTTTGAGACTCCGGTACTTCAGATGTGTTAGAAGGATAATCTGAAATTGGATTTCTTGAAGCACGCGATGGCACTACTGGTTCAGGCGTTGGCTCAACAACTGGATCAGGGGTCGGTTCAACTACAGGCTCAACCACAGGTTCTGGAGTTGGCTCAACCACAGGTTCTGGCTCAGGCGTTGGTTTAACAACAACTAGTTTAGCAATTGTATCGACTGGAGTAACCGCTATCAACGCGCGAGGCTTTGTACTCTTCAGCGTGTAAGAAACTCCAACGCTAGCATTCATCAGACGACCGTTGAACATTGTTTTGTCTATACTTTGACTCATGTCGTAAGACATGGATTGCAAAGAATGTGAAACGAAAGTATATGCTGCAAATACTGATACTTTTTCAGAAACTTGATACGTTGGAACAACCTTTGCAGCTATATTCAACATATCATCACCCTTGGTAATAAAATTGTCGCTAATTATATCTCCCTTGAAAGTACTCGCTCCAACACCTAGTCCAAATTGAACATCAAATTTTCTAGCCGGACGCTCAGACGAAAGTGATTGTCTCAATTGATTTTGAACTGATGTCATTAAGAAGTAATTCGCTCGGAAATAATTTGAAGAAAAATCCGATGACGCTGAATTTGGACCTAACGCATCGAATGCAAATTCAAATCGACCAAAATAAATTGGATTAATAAACGGATGATTTAATCCAATAGCGAAATGCTTTCCGGGTGTTGCAGAAAGATTAGAATTGTTCCCAACTGGAGATCCGGCAAAATGACTTCCTACAGCGGCATCTACAGAGAGAACACGAGGAATACGATTCACAATTTCAGTTGTGTAGTTTGTTCTGCGATCAGCGAGGTTGTATCTCAGACCTACACTCATATTCATAAATCTGCCATTCAAAGCACTGTTCCCTTGTCCATCTTGTAAATTCCAACTACTCGACTGCAAAGAATGACTAGTGAAAGTCAGGTTAGTTATGAGAGAGATGTACTTAGAAACGTTATATGATGGGTTAACACTGAATACCAAGGCATACATATCATCTCCATTTAAGAAAATATCGCTCATTGTGTTTGTGCTTTCCGGATTATACAACGTTGCAAAACCAACACCTGCTCCGAATGCCAAATCGATTTTGTTATCTTCATTCTTTAAAATCCTCAATGAGCGCATGTCTGCAATTATCTGATAAGTAGTTCTGAAGTATTTAGAAGTATACGCTGGTTCGTTCTTCGCTCCTTTGAACGCATCAAAACCTAAATCAAATCTTCCGTAAAGTCTAGAATTTGGAAACTTGTGATTTGCACCAATATTCAAATGTCCGACTGTACCTGCCTTGAATTTTGGTGATTCTACCTTTGTCTTACCCGCAAAGTGATTGCCAATTGATGCGTCAAAGGAAGTAAAGAAGTGCCATTTCTTGTGAGCATCTCTTAACGTTCTTTCGGCAGTGCGTTCCGTATTTGGAGTGTATCGAATGCCAAAATTAACTGTTCTGAATGCTCCTTTGAAGGCAGTGTTATTAATAGGATTAGTAAAATCGAATGTAGTAGATTGAGCGGAGTGATTTATGCGTGTGTATGAAGCAAACAATTTAACATTGTCGCTTATCTCTATACTTGGCGCAAAACGGAAACTGATGTTTAACATGTCGTCTGCTTTGGGTAAGAACGATGTCTCGCTTAACGGATTAGAACTACTTTTCATTGCTGAATAACCCAATCCAATTCCTAAATCAATATCAAAAGCTTGCCAAAAATTTCTTTTATTAACTCCCGATTTCGAGTCACCCCAACCCGAAAGATTCTTCAAACTCGAGTTAAGATAATATGTCGATCGGAAATAATTCGTTTCAAAAGGATTAGAAAGCGAATTGTTCACCATTCTGTCATAAGACAGTTCAAGTCTTCCACCGAATTTGTTATTGGTGAAGTAATTTGTCCAGCCTAAAGTAACATTCGAAGCTGTTAACTCATTAACATTGAACCCCTCTTCGATTTGACGAAGACCGAAATGGTTTCCAAAACCAAAGTCAAAAGAAGATTCTAGATTCTTCATGTTCCCTTGCGAGAATGTAAAGATTGAAACAGTGAAAAATAGCGATGTAAAAAGATATTTCATCTTAAGTTGTTTTTTGTACGATGCAAAAATAACTAAAAGATCTCGGAAATCATTATCAGTTCATATTATTTATATCATCTTTCAAACAATAAATCATTAAATTTGGCCCATAAATTTGATTTAGAATGAATGTCGACTCGAAAATATTCGTAGCAGGCCATAATGGCTTAGTGGGAAGGGCAATCGTAAAGGGTCTTAAGTCTTGTGGATATAATAACTTAATCCTCAAATCTCGATTAGAATTAAATTTGCTGAACAATCTTGAAGTCGAAACTTTTTTTCTCAAAGAAAGACCTGAATTCGTTTTTTTAGCCGCTGCAAAAGTTGGAGGGATCGTCGCAAATAACACCTACCGAGCTGATTTTCTTTTGGAAAATCTGTCCATTCAAAACAACGTTATTTCTAATTCACACAAAGCCGGTGTGAAAAAATTGTTATTTCTAGGCAGCACTTGTATTTATCCTAAAAATGCTCCTCAACCCTTAAACGAAAATTCACTTTTAACAAGTGAACTTGAATACACGAATGAGCCATATGCTATCGCGAAAATTGCAGGAATTAAATTATGCGAAAGTTATAATATTCAATACGGAACGAATTTTATTTCGGTGATGCCTACCAATTTATACGGTCCTGGTGATAACTTCAATTTCGAGAAATCCCACGTATTACCTGCCCTACTCAGAAAAATTTACCTAGCTAAGTGCCTTCAAGAAAATAACACAGAAGCCATTCTTTCAGATTTAAAAGAACGTGAAATTTCGAAAGCTTTAATCTATTTAAATTCAATTGGAGTAAGTGAGTCAGGTGTTAGCATCTGGGGTTCGGGTAAGCCTATGCGTGAATTTATGTGGTCTGAAGACATGGCCGATGCATGTATACACATTATGGAAAATGTAAATTTCTCTGATCTGATTACGTCAGAAGAAATTCGTAATACGCACATCAACATTGGAACTGGAGAGGAAATTTCGATTGAAAATTTAGCCAAATTAATCGCCGAAGTAATCGGTTATAGCGGTCAGTTTCATTTCGATTCAACAAAGCCAGATGGAACCATGAGAAAGCTCACTGATGTTTCTAAACTGCATTCACTCGGTTTTAATCATGCTGTTTCCCTTCAAGAAGGTATTGGACGTGTTTATCAGTGGTATCTTGAAAATTCAGCAAACGCAAAACATTAATTGAAGACACTACTATACATACTATACTGGCCCCTTAACGCCTTTTGGTTAAGTCTTCAGGGTGTAGCTTTTTGGAAGGTTCACTGTTATGGTTTTCTTTTCGTTTCAAATAAAGGCACTTTCAAATTGGGTGAAGACTTCCTAGTAAATTCACATCGATTCGCGAATATTATTGGTAGCGGTTCCTCCTCTTCCATTATGATTGGAAAAAATGCCCAATTGACCATCGGTGAAGATGTTGGTTTTTCAAATTCTACGATTTGCTGTCGGCAAGAAATTACAATTGGCGATCATACGATTATTGGAGGTAATTGTAAAATCTGGGATACCGATTTCCATCCTACTTCAATCGAGCAGCGAACAATAGATATCGATTCAAAAGAAAGGAATTCCCCTATTCACATTGGCAAATATGTTTTCATAGGAGCAGAGAGCATCATTATGAAAGGCGTAAACATTGGCGATTTTGCTGTTGTTGGTGCAGGAAGTGTTGTTCGATCAAACATCCCCGAGAACGAAGTTTGGGCAGGTAATCCTGCCGTTTTCGTTAAAAAGCTTTTAAAATAATAATCGCCGCACAAGGCAGCGATTATTACGAGGAGTCAAACGAATATTATTCGATGGCTCAGTCTTTTATTATTTGAATCGTACTGATATTCTTTCTGTTGCTTCGAAGAGCAACTTGATAACTTCCCTTTGCCCATTTCTCAGATGGAATGGTTATGTTCTGCAGTTGCATTCCATATTCACGAGCAGGAATTGAATGAATGGTTC
The DNA here is from genome assembly GCA_044354975.1 of Flavobacteriales bacterium. Taxonomy (GTDB): domain Bacteria; phylum Bacteroidota; class Bacteroidia; order Flavobacteriales_D; family Sanyastnellaceae; genus CAIZGX01. The sequence continues at coordinate 2,210 of JBIKZA010000030.1, read as the reverse complement.
TTCCAACTGCATCTAATACTAACACCTCTATAGACTCCGGTTTTGAAAGCTGGAATTGAATGCGAGTAGCTTCAGTTGTTGGATTAGGGAAAGCAGTCACATTGAATACTGATACTGTATTCTCTTCCACACCAATAATAACATCTTCATAAACAATGAAGTCATCTAATGCACCTTCAACCAAGGATCCTCCATTTAAATTCACTGTTGGACGAAGGCTATCGCTCGCGATAAATTGAAGTTTCATTTGTGCGGTTGGAGTCATATAATCACTTACATGGAAAGCGTTTCTTCTCCAACGCATATCGCTCGTTTTTGTATTTTCAACATACGTCCAAGTAGATCCGTTGTTGTTGCTCAATCTCACCTGCCAATAATCTGCTCCCGGATTTGCACCACCTGGAGGACTGTTCGTATACCAGCGATAGTAGCTAATCACAGGATTCGTGAAACTTGAAAGATCGATGGTTGTGGTTTGTAAGGTTGTTCTTCCTGCATCGACGTCATTTTCACCGATACCACCACCAATGGTTCCGTTTCCGGTGAAGAAACAATACTCTCCCGCTGGAGTTACTTGATCGCCTGTTTGAACAATAGTTCCAGGGGAAACATCAACAGTTGTGCTTGGAATTGGAATTTCCAATAACCAGATTCCCGTAGTGGCATTGTCACCAGCTACACCTGTTTGCCATGTGCCCCAATCTTCGTTATTGTCGCAATCGTGACGTCCAACTTCGTTCACTCCAATTAACATAATATGGGGAAGTGAAGGGAATGAAGCCTGATGAGCACCTACTGGATTAACTGTTCCTACGGAACCGTTTGTATCATTGGCTGTGAAATAATATTTTAGAATTGTTCCAGGATTGAAACCATCAAAGGTGGTTTCAAAAGATCCCGAAGCGTCGGTCATGGCCACCGTTTGCCAAGGTGCATTATTCACTTGGTAATGACAGTTTACATCAGATAAGTACTGTGTATATGGAAAGAATAAATCTAAATCTGCAGTAAGTGTAATCGGCACAATAGGACTTGCGAAAGCCTCGGGTGTGTGATTTATTACAGCTGGAGAGATTAATGTAATGCCATGCAAATAGAATCCCTGAACAATGGCATTCCCATTTGGAGTTCCGTTTGTAATGTCTCCGTCGTTATCGTCTGCAAGTAAAACATCTAATAAAATATCAGTAAAGGCCTCTCCTTCATTTCCGTCCGCAGTTTCAGCTTGCAAACCCGCATAGGCTTCAACAAATAAAGGCATTGTCGCATTCCAATCTCCACCCATTAATAAATGCGTGTCGTACCATGCTCCCATAATTATTTCTCCGTCGGCATGCACTTCACCAACTAAATCTTGCGGATAAACCTTACGCTCGGTATCATATCTTCTTATACCATCTTCGTTGTCTGTATAGAAACCAACACCTACTACTGGGCTGTTGCCTAAAGAAATTCCCCAATAATCAGCATAACCCTCTCCAACAGCACCGTTGAAAAAAAATGAACTTTGGCTTTGATAATAGTTGTCGTTAATTCCATGACCGTATTCGTGAAATACGACATCTGATAAAAGACTAGTCGCGTTACAACCATTGCCGATTGCATAAAAGTTAATTGAACTGCCATCATAAAAGGCATTGCAATCACCAGAAGTTAAGTCGATATTGGTTGGAAGTTGGAAATCCATTCCTGTAAAAGTTGGCATCCAACTTTTGCAATGGTCGTGAATACGATTCACACTTTTATATGCAGAAAGTTCACGAACATTAGCAGCTGTATTCATATCAATAATGTTCAAGCCAGCCTGAAGCGTTACATTCTTTTGTGGAATTGTTCCGTTTGTATTCACAGTACTCCAAGGACCTTCCAATCTAACAATAGCATTTGCTCCTGCGTTGAGGGGAAAGGTTCCTGAACCATTTATATCCGTGCCATAATCTGTTCCCGACACCGTTACGTATATATTGCTTAGCCCTTCATTTGTGACTACACCATATGGATTGGTCATGTAAACATCTCCGTTAACTTGTACGTCAACAACAAGCTCTTGTCCTCCAGATTTTTTCGGACCTCCTTCAGCATGACAAACCAAGTTCTTTCGCATTAATATTTTTCCTGTTAATGCGTCAATGTATGTAAGGTAACGTTGGGGAACATTTTGAGAGTTGCGCGTTGAAACAGTTACAATGTAGATTTTACGATACTCAAAC
>JBIKZA010000076.1:0-8956 GCA_044354975.1 Flavobacteriales bacterium | reverse complement strand
TACTCCTTTCTGTATGAGTATTGTTGGAACAGCTGGAATGATTGCTGACGGAAGTCAAGCAGCTAACCAAGCAGTAAGAATGGAAACAACGAATGAAGTAAACATGAGCTTGTATCCAAACCCAACGCACGGAACAGATGTGAACATTAACCTTTCTGGAATTACTTCAGACAATGTTCAGATTCGTTTGGTAGATGCAATGGGACGTCAAGTATGGAGCAACCGTTATGTAGTTAACGAAGTGTTGAATACGAACATCACATTCGAGCAACCACTTGCAAACGGATTGTACTTTGTTGAAGCAATCTTCAACGGTGAAGTTCAAACGCAACGTTTGATGGTTCAGAAATAGTTTTAAGACCTCGTCTTAGAATTAGCTTAAACCAATAAGCTGAAAAGGCCTCCTTCGAAAGAAGGGGGCCTTTTTTATTCAGGCAACTACGTGCATGAGTTTCGTCTTACTAATACCTTAACTCGCATCTAAATGTCAAGAAAATTAGTTTCCTGTATTGCCTTGTTATTTGTCATTAATTTGCTGGGCGCACAGGTTTTTCAAGATGTAACACAAAGTCAGGGAATTGCCGCATTGAATGGTTCTACCATGTACGGCACAGGTGCGAGTTGCTTCGATGTAAACGAAGACGGATGGGATGATTTAACAATATGCATTGCTGGTGGTGAAACTCGCCTCTATATAAATAATCAAGGCGTATTTCAGTTGCACAACACTTTTGAAAATATCTACGATTCCAAGACATGTTTGTGGGGAGACTATGATGAAGACGGAGATAACGATTTGTTTGTTATTCGAAGAGATGGACCCTCTCAGCTATTTGTTCAAACGGATAGCCTTGTTTTTGTTGACCAGTCAAATCTAATGAATTTTACTTTTTCATCCGGTTACAATTCATTTGGGGCCGCACTCGGAGATTACAACAGAGATAGTTTTCTTGATTTGTATATTGCCAATTACGGCGCGAGCACTGCAGGAAGTAAAAGTATACTATTAACAAATAATCAAATTGGAGCTTATTCGTGCAGTTCACACGGCTATTCGAGGAGTCACTTTCAGCCTGTGTTTATTGATTTTTTTCGTGATCTTTTTCAAGATATTTTCGTGATCAATGATTTTGCTGCAGGAAATGAATTGTACACTCAAGATACATTGGGTGTTTTTACGGATCAAACACCAACAGGTGGATGGGGCCTAATTGGAATGTACAATCTAGATGCAATGTCGAATTCTTGGTGCGACTTTGATAACGATAGTGACTTAGATTTATACATCTCAAATACCGCCGTTCGCGGAAATTATTTATATCAGAACAATGGGATGGGCAGCTTTACTAACATTGCACCAGCCGTTGGAGCAAAATTAAATAAATGGTCATGGAGCTCTCTATGGCTCGATTTGGAAAACGATGGCTGGAGTGATTTAATTGTAGACGAACGTCATGTAATTCCATTGTATATATCGCAATTTGGGAATCATGTGTTGAGAAATAATCAAGGTTTATTTTCAATCGATAACACAACAGGTATTTCAGGATTACCCTACGGGTATTTCACCTCTTCGAAAGGAGATTTTAATAATGACGGATTGTACGATTTGTATTTGGGCGCTGAAATGGGTTTTCAATCGAGAGTTTTTCAGAACAATACGGTTACAGAAAATAACTATTTGAAATGCCGATTGAAAGGAAGATTGAGCAATCGCAACGGAGTGGGTACTCACATTGATTACTATGTGAATGGTGAGCACCGCATTCACTACACGCAATTGGGTGAAAATTACCTTTGTCAGAATTCGCAGAATTATATTTTTGGCATTGGCGCAAATACGCAAATAGATTCATTGAAGCTTTCTTGGATAAGTGGGGTAGTGGATACCTATTACAACATTCCAGCAAACACAACTCATCTATTTGTTGAAGGAGAAACAATGCCGCAGATTCAAGCTTCTAAAGCATTTCTTTGTCCAAATGGAAACGATAGCCTTCAACTTTCAATTCCATCGTGGTCAATGCACACGTGGTCAAACGGCTCGACTTCAAACAGTATTTGGGTAACAGTTCCTGGCGTTTACACAGTTACTGTTGGCACTGGATACGGACATACAATTCAACTGAATTACCAAGTACAAATGGCGGCGTTAGACAATTTTGCAATCAACAAAACTTCTGTTTTATGCGCAGGAGATAGCACAGGTCTCATAGAAGTTGTTCAATTAGATTCAGGTCAAACTGTTTTCTCAATGTCAAATCTCACAGCTGGAGATTATACCATTCCGATCACTCTTTTCGAAGGGTGTATTTCGGAACAGTACGCGCTTATTGAAGAGCCATTTCCGTTTACAATTCAGGTAGATTCAGTTTCAAATACTTGTTTTGGATATTCCGATGGAGCTGCCGTTGTTCACGGTATTGAAGGCACAGCGCCTTATTCCGGGTTCAATGATTTTGGAGTTTTGCATTTTAACAATTTGCTTCCCGGAAATTATACAGATACAGTTACTGATGCGAACGGTTGCGCTGCGACTTACTCATTTGAAATTGCTGAAATTCCAGAGGCAATCATTGAAGTGACTTCTCCCAATTGGGTTTGCCCAGGTGGGTGGGTTATTTTTGATGCGACAGTTTCTGGCGTGGGGACGAGTTATTTTTGGGATGTCATAGGTCCAGGGATTAGTCTTGGTGCAGGCACTCAATCTTTCTCAGTCGTTGATTCACACCTTTGCGTGACGAGCATAGATGTTACAATTCAAGAAATTCCGTCGCCTGCAATTACTGCAAATGTTATAACTGAAAGTGTGCTGGGATTTGGAAGTATTACGTTAGATGTAATTGGAAATTATCCTCCGTATACCGCCACTTGGCAATCGGGTTTTGTGGGATTGAATTACACAGGACTGGCTCAAGGAAATTACAATGTCTCCATTTCAGATTCTCTCGGATGCATCGTGGATACGATGTTCACGGTCTTATTCGATTTTGTTGAAGAAGCTAGTTCTTCGAATGAATTTATTCTCGATTGGAAATCGGGACAATTGAGATACGTTGGAACTGAGCGCTTGTCTGATGTGGAAATATTCAACAGTACAGGACAATTGCTCGTGTCAAAGTCCACATGGGGAAAGGATGAAATTGTACAACTCACAATTTCAACACAAGTCATTTTCGTTTCTTCTTCAAGAGGAAGTTTTAGGTCAAAGGTCATATTGAGATAACATATAGGCAACCTTCATCTTGCCTTGCGTCTTTCATATACCTTAACTAAAACTTTTAACAGATGTCGAATTTTGCATTAGGCCTAATTTGCTCTTAGTGCGAAAAGCACCGCAGAAAATTTCTGTGGTGCTTTTTTTTGTTAAGGTTGTTGGAATGAACCTTTAATAATCTGTACTATGAACTGGACACTTCACAAAGACGGTCTTCATTACGATGGTTCTGAGACCTTGCATCATGTATTTGTTTATGACGCAGTTGGAAAACTCTTGCACAGAGAACAGATTATGGCCGGACATACCACTATTTCAATGGAGGCCAAAGGTCCCTTGTTTATTCTCTCTCACGAAGGGAATTGGAAGTCTTCTGTTTATACCGAATGAATATTCGGTTGTGTCAGATGGAAAAGTGCAACACCGCCACTGACCGCCACATTCAAGCTGTGCTTCGTCCCATGCTGTTCAATTTCAAGCGAGCCGGTAACAAGCTTGAGTACTTCTTCATCTACACCGTTCACTTCGTTTCCTAAAACTAACGCAAGCGCTTTCGGAGTTTTAAATGTGTGAAGAGGAACACTGTTATGCGTTTGCTCTAGCGCCCACACTTCATGCGTTTGTTCAATTTCTTGAATGGCTTCAATGGTTGTGTTGAAGTGTTTCCAGTTCACAGATTCGGTTGATCCAAGAGCCGTTTTTAAAATTTCTCGATGGGGTGGAAGGGGAGTGATTCCACAACAATAAATAGCTTCAATGCGAAACGCATCGGCACTGCGAAAGAGGCTTCCCACATTCAGTGCACTACGGAAATTATCGAGGATCAATACAATCGGAAATTTTTCAGCGTGCTGAAATTCTTCAGCGTTCATGCGCTGAAGCTCGTCCATACTTTTCTTCTCGAAACTCATTCAACCGTAATGTAAAAGGGAAGACGTGTTTGAATTTTTCCACCATTACTCAACTGACGAATGTCTTGGTAATTCTTGAATCTACTTCCCAATAATCGAGAAAGAATAGCGTCTTCCGATTTTCCAGAAATATCATTGAAGAATTCTTCAAGAGGGTCAAGCATTTCAGGTAATTCCAAAACACTTTCAGAACTCACTCCGGCTTTAGCAGCGGCATAGGCAATGGCTTCGCGCAATCCACCCAGTTCATCGACCAATCCAATGTTCAGTGCATCTTCACCGCTCCACACGCGTCCTTGACCAATGCTGTCGACATAACTCTGAGAGATGTTTCTTCCCAAAGCAACTTTACTTGTGAAGTCGTTGTAAATGTTACTCACCATGACTTGCATAGCGCGTTTCTGAACGGTGTCAAGTGGAGAAGTAAGCGTCATCATATTCGCATGCTCATGCGTCTTATACGCATCGAAAGTGATACCTAATTTGTGATCCAAGAAATTCTGAAGATTCGGGATAATTCCAAACACACCAATAGATCCTGTAATCGTATTCGGCTGCGCGAAGATGCGATCGGCCCCACAAGCTATGTAATATCCGCCAGAGGCCGCGTAATCTCCCATACTCACCACAAACACTTTTCCGCTTTGCTTCAAGAGTTCCGCTTCACGCCAAATGACATCACTCGCCAATGCACTTCCACCTGGAGAACTTACGCGCAAAACCACCGCTTTGATTCCTTCGTCCAAACGCGCGTCACGCAAGGCTTTCGCTATGCGGTCACTTCCAATGGTCTCGTCGTCGCCCTTTCCACTTTCAATTCCACCAATGGCATACACCACAGCTACTTGAGCAACGTCGGAAGCTTTGTCCTCCATCTTCACAATATCTAAATAGCTTGAATAAGAAATAATTTCTTTCTCAATTTTCTGTTCGTTTTCCAATTTTCCTTTGTCTTTCAAACGTGCCGACATCTTCGCGGCAAGCTCATCAGGATAAACCAATCCGTCAATCAATTTCGATTGAAGCAGTGTATTGTTGTTGATGAATCGAAGGGAAGTCGCAGCAGCATTCAGTTCTTCCGCAGAGACTCCTCGCTGCAATGAAATCTTTTCGCACATGACTTTCCAAATGTCATCGACGAACGTTGCCATTTGCAAACGATTTTCATCTGACATGTGATCATAGATGAACGGCTCAACGGCGCTTTTGAATTTGTTGTTCGGACCGCGAATCACTTGCGCTTCTATTTCCAACTGATCCAATAATTTCTTGTAGAACATCACTTCTGCATTCAGTCCATGCCAATCGAAAGTTCCTGTCGGATACATGTACACTTCATTGGCTGCGCTAGCTACGAAGTAACCTGCTTGCGAATAGCCTTCGCTATAGGCGATGACCCATTTGCCAGATGTTTTGAAATCGAGAATGGCGTTGTGTATTTCCAACAACATCGCAGGCGCTGCTTGAATAGCCCCGATGTTCAAGTAAACGCCTTCAATGCGCTCGTCTGATTTTGCGAAGTGCAACACACGCTCTAAGTCGCGCAACGCAATGCGGTCTTCTGCTCCGTCTAAATTGAAAGAAGGCGTGTCGAGTCCTCTTTCGGTAAACGAGTTTTCTAATTTTATTTTGAGTATGGATTCATTCTCCATTGAAACGCCGTCAGAAGAAGACAATGCGCCAATGATAGCTGCAATGACAGCAACAGTGAGAAGAGTCCCAATGATTGATGCAATAATATTTCCAACAAGGGTTGCCCAAACAGTTTTCCAAAAAGTCATAGTAAGTAATTTGAATTAAGACGATATTCTTCGTTCAAAGTTACGCAGTGCAGTCGTATTTTCGCTCAATGGAAAAAATGAATCGCGTACTTCTAAGCATTGGTGGAAACGAAGGTGAAAGAGAAGCAAATTTGGAAGAAGCACGCATGTTTATTTCATTCAACATTGGTCATGTGTTGAATGTTTCTGAAGTGGTGGAAACGGAAGCTTGGGGCATGCCCGAAGGAACAGAGCCGTTCTTGAATCAATTGGTGGAAATTGAAACAGCGTTGACGATAGAAAAGCTCCATGCTGAAATTGTTGAGTTGGAAGAGTATTATGGAAGAATCCGCAAGGAAGGCGTTTACCTCGATCGCGAGATGGATGTTGACGTGATTTTTTTCAACGATGAAATTGTTTCGGAAGGAAAAATAATTGTCCCTCACCAGCGCATGCACTTGCGCGAATTTATTTTGAAACCGTTGGCTGCAACGTGGCCCGAGTGGATTCATCCGGAAATGAAAATGAATGCTTTGCAATTGCTCGCAGAGTTGAACAAGAAAGAAGATTGAACAATTACACTGTCATAGAAGGCATTATTGGCGCGGGTAAAACCACGTTGGCGAATTTGTTGTCGCAGCAACACAACGCTCAATTGGTCTTGGAAGAATTCGCAGACAATGCCTTCCTTCCTAAGTTTTACGAAGAACCCAAGCGCTATGCTTTCCCATTGGAATTGAGTTTTCTTTCCGAGCGTTTCGCGCAATTGAAAAGTGTTTTTCAATCGCCCGATTTGTTTCAGCCCAAAGTCATTGCCGATTATTTTTTGCCGAAATGTCAAGTCTTCGCGAAGAATAATTTAGAGGAAGACGAATACAAATTGTTTCTGCGTTTGTATGAAATTATGGAGAACGCACTTCCACAACCCGACCTCTTGGTGTATCTCTATATCTCTCCAGAGCAAGCCCTTCAAAATATAAAAAAAAGAGGAAGGACCTTCGAGCAGAACATCACAGAGACTTATTTAGAAAATATTCAGCAGCAGTATTTGTCGTTCTTACAACAACATCCAGAATTAACGGTGCTTATGATTTCAAGTGATCAATTGGATTTCGTTGAGCGAAAAGAAGACTTGTTATTCTTGAATGAAACCATAGCGAAGAGCTACGCACCGGGCATTCACAGGGTAGAACCGTAGGTGTCCATCCACGAGCAAATTCGCGAGATACCTTCGGAAGTAATTTCTGGAGTTGTTGCTAGACTTATTCTGAAAGATCCGATTGCGCCAGGTCCAAACCATTTTTCCAATCCAGGAACGACATGAATTTTTGCTTCCTTCGCTAAACGTTCACACAGAATTTCGGTGTTCCAATTCTTAGGATGTTGAACAGATAAAACGAAAGTTCCCTGAGGCATTTCGCACTTTAAATATTCCGATTTATTGAATGCAAGAACGGCGTGTTCTAGATTTTTCTTGAAGAGTGAAACAGCCTCTTGCGTGTGTTCCCATCCTTGTTCCATGGCTGCGGTTGCAGCAACTTGAGAAAGTGTGCTAGCTCCTTCAATGGTTCTCGAATATCCTTGTTTTTCCGAAAGCAATTCAGCTTGTTCAGCAGATGGTGCGATGATACTTCCAATGCGCAATCCAGCCAATCCGAAACCTTTCGATAATCCATAGACAATCCAAGACTTTGAATTCACTGCTCGAATGGAAGTGAAAGACTCTTCCGTGTGAACAATATCGCTCCACACTTCATCGGAGATAATTACAATTCCTTTTTCATTCGCCCAATTGGAAAGGGTTTCGAGTTGAACTCTTGAAAGCACATATCCCAAAGGGTTGTGAGGATTACAGATGACAAGTGCCTTCGTAATTGAAGTGAGAAGTGTATCTAATTCAGCAAGGTCAATTCCGCTTGACCGTTGCTGATAACGTTTGATGTTAATGTTTTTTCTTCGCGCGCATTCAGCCAATAAAAAATCTACAGGATCTGCAATAAGTATCTCGTCTCCCTCCTTCAACAAGAAAGAATAAACATCGTCAATGGCTTTGGCTGCGCTGTTGGTCGCAATAACTTCTTCTGATTGAACACTTGCTTTTTTTCTTTGATTGAAATGAAAAGCAATGGCATTTTGAAAGGACTTCATTCCCGAATTATTTCCATATGGAAAAGATTGAAATTGAAGATAATCAGATACGGCATCTTTAACAACAGATGCAACTTGAATGTCCCAATCGGCTGCTGTAAGCGGAATGTGGCCTTCTTCCATATTGGCCCAACGCATGTTGAATGCGTTTTCAGTAAGGAAGTTTTTATCGGTAGCCTTCATTTATTTCATGATTGTAATTGGAATCTTCGCTGCGACTTCGGAGAAATCGGTAAAGCAGAAGTCGTGCATCATTTCAATTCCTGACTTCACCATTGCATTGGTTTCGGCTAAACGTTCAACGCTGTATTGATGAGCAAATTCGGGCAATGCTTTTCCAGATTTTAATAATTGAATGAAGTGGGCAACGTCTTCAATGGCGCTGTTGGTTCCTTGACTGGTGAAAGGCAAGAAAAGGTGGGCGGCATCACCGAAGAGAAACACATTGCCTTTCGCCATGGTCGTTACATTCTTTAGCGTTCTGCCTTGCCAAACGTAGGTGGTCTCAATGTTGGAATTCAGAAGCGCTTGAATCATGGGGTTTTCGCAGTCGCCAACTTTTTCTTTTAAGAATGCGATGAGCGAATCATGATCTCTTTTCGGAACTCCGTGATCGATACTGTTCACTTGAAGATACCAGATGATTTCACCGTCTTTCAGAGGAAGTATTCCCATGGAAAGTCCGTTGTCTGCTATGGCGTATTTGTGCAATTCGTTGCCAAGCATGTTGTAGAGGAAATCACTTTTCACTACACCCATAACTTCATAGGTTGCAGTCTCTTGATTTTCGGCGTTGTTATTCAAGAATACGCGAGTGTTCGAATGAACACCGTCTGAACCTAGAATGCCATCGAATGAATTGGAAGAAATGTTCGTGTGTTCACCAACAAGAAAGTCGCCGTTTTCAGAGAGTTTCACCA
>JBIKZA010000075.1:0-9101 GCA_044354975.1 Flavobacteriales bacterium | reverse complement strand
AGAACACGCGTTCTTCCGCCACCTCCTCCTGCGTGTTTCCATAAATCTTCGCGAAAATCTGAACCGTCGAAGGTTTCTAAAGCTGCGCAAATGCTGTCTTGAATTTCCAATAAATCGTTAACGACTCTCTTCTGAAAAGGCGTTAAACTTATTTCAAGTTGTTCTTCAATCCCCATCGTCCATTCATTTTTTGAACCACATTCACGAATGCATTTTCATATCCAGATTCTGGACCTGTTTTAAAAAACTCAAAGCCCAAGGCAATTAATCCGGTTTGATCAATTTCATTCAAATGCTTTCCAACATCACTTCCGAAAAGTTGTAACCCTGTACCGTAATACAAGACGATGTCATGCATGATTGCAGAGAACTCATCGGGTTCAGACTGAAACTCTTTGCGATAAGCCGCAATCCATTTCAGATTATCTAAGTTGTAATAATCGAGCAAAATTCCGCGTGTACTCACGTTCTTCTTTCCTTCTCCCACTCTGCCGTCACTTACATTCGATTCACCACCAACGAAATTCACGTTAAGTCCTGTAAGCGCTGTTGTGAGTCCAGTTCCCGTTTTCTCGTCGGTGGTCATGTCTAGCACCACTACGTTTCTGTTCGACTCTTTAATGAAATTATAAAGCGACACGCAATTTTGTGAAATGTCAAACACCTTCAATGAATCAACGCCCTGCGAAAGGAATCCACTCCTAGCCGCTTCGCTTGAAAAATCGTCTTTTCCTTTGGCGTAAGCACCAACAATAATTGAATTCGGAAACTCTTGCTGAGCGAATCCTGCGAGATAATACCACTGCGAATTATTGCCTGGATATGCCTTGCTCATATTGTCGGTTAACAATAAAATCTTATTGCTCATTTTAACCGGAATAACCAGATGAGAATTTCGCGTTGCCACCCATTTCGCTACTTCTTGAATGGGATCTTTGAATAAGGGTCCAACAACAACATCTGCGCTCACTTCTTCGCAACGTTCAACAGCGCGCTTTCCAGATTCTACGCTATTTCCAACATCGAACAAATATATTTTAGCGTTCACATTTCGATCTTGCAATTCCTGTTGAGCCATCATTGCTCCACGGTACATATTCACGGCGACATTGCGCAGTTTCACTGAACGCTCGTCCAATGAATCTGAATCCATTTTATATGTTGAAAATGGCAATAGCAATGCAATGGCGTACGCCTCTTTTTTCAGTGGAGATTGAGTGACTTTAGCTTCTGGACTTATCTCGGACGTGGGGACTGGCGTGGGGATTGGAGAGACAGGGGCTGTTTCAACAACTTCGGATTGAATAGGCTTCACCGAGTTGGGAAGGCACAAATGTTCATCCAATTTAACTGTTGTAACCAAACCAGGATTCAACGATTGTATTTCAGCAATGGTGAGATTGTACTTTCTAGAAATGCTGTAAAGCGTCTCTCCTGCAGACACAACATGGTAGTTGGAACAATGCTGTGCAAAAGCAGATGCACCAAAAAACACTAAGAGAAAAATGAACCCTATTTTTTTCATTGAATTAAAGGTAACAAATTTTATTCCCATTCAATGGTTGCTGGAGGTTTGCTGCTGATATCATAGACCACGCGGTTCACTCCTTTCACCTTATTGATGATGTCGTTACTTACTTTGGCTAAGAACTCGTAAGGCAAATGTGCCCAGTCGGCCGTCATTCCGTCGGTGCTTGTAACAGCGCGCAAGGCCACTGCGTTTTCATAGGTGCGCTCATCGCCCATGACGCCTACACTCTGGACGGGAAGAAGGATTGCGCCTGCTTGCCACACTGAATCGTAGAGATTCGCTTCTTTCAAACCGTTGATCCAAACGGCGTCTACCTCTTGCAATACGCGAACTTTTTCAGGAGTGATATCTCCTAAAATTCGAATGCCCAAACCTGGACCTGGGAATGGATGACGCGATAATATTGCATTTGGAATTTCAAGTTCGCGGCCGACTCTTCTTACTTCGTCTTTGAACAACAAGCGAAGCGGTTCAACCAACGAAAGCTTCATGTAATCAGGTAATCCGCCAACGTTGTGGTGACTTTTAATCGTTGCTGAAGGACCTCCAGAAACGGAAACCGATTCGATCACATCTGGATAGATGGTGCCTTGTCCGAGCCATTTCGCGCCTTCGATTAATTTGCTTTCTTCATCGAATACATCGATGAATGTTTTGCCGATAGCTTTTCTTTTTGCTTCCGGGTCTGAAAGACCTTTGAGTGCGTCGTAGAACAATTGACTTGCATCGACGCCCTTCACGTTTAGGCCCAAATGTTTGTAGCTATCGAGAACGCTTTCGTATTCGTCTTTGCGAAGCAATCCGTTATTCACGAAGATGCAATGGAGGTTTGGTCCAATGGCTTTGTGAATAAGCACTGCAGCAACGCTGCTATCTACGCCGCCACTTAGACCAAGGATTACTTTATCGTTCCCTAATTTAACTTTCAGATCGGCAATGGTTTCGTCTGCGAAAGAAGCCGGCGTCCAGTCTTGTTTGCATCCGCAAACATCAACAACGAAGTTCTTCAACATGGTTCCGCCGTCGGTGGAATGGAAAACTTCCGGATGAAATTGCACTCCAAAAACAGGTCTGTCTTTGAAGGCGTATCCCGCAACTTTTACGTTCTCTGTGCTGCAGATGATTTCCATGTTATCGCCTAAACCCGTAATGGTATCTCCGTGCGACATCCACACTTGTGAATTGTCAGGGATACCTTGGAATAAGACATGATTCGATTGATGACTAATTAAGTTTGCACGTCCGTATTCACGGTGGGTGCTGCGTTCTACTTTTCCTCCGTTCAATTGTGCCATCAGCTGAGCGCCGTAGCAAATTCCCAACATGGGTAAATTCGGATTTATATCGAAAACAGCAGGCAGAGGAGCACCCTCTTGGTGCACGCTGAATGGACTTCCAGATAAAATAACTCCAACACAATTTTCAGGGATTGAAGTCACCTTGTTCCAAGGTTTAATTTCACAGTAGACGTTGTGCTCGCGCAAGCGACGTGCAATGAGTTGAGTGACTTGCGAACCGAAGTCGAGGATAAGAACTAATTGATGCATGCGCGCAAATTTACGATGTAAATTTGTAGTCATGGAAGAATTATTACCGTTGATGAACAACTACAAGTTAGTCTTGGGATCAGGCTCTCCAAGAAGGAAGGAATTGTTGACTGGCATGGGACTAACGTTTGAAGTTCGGGTTTCAGATGTCGACGAAAGCATTGATCCCTCTTGGCCTTTGGCTGAAGTGGCGCAGCGCTTGTCTGAGCGCAAGGCTGAAGCCCTATTGAAAGACGCGGCTTCCAACGAAGTTTTTGTTACGGCGGACACTGTTGTGCATGTGGAAGGAAAACTCTTGAACAAACCTGCAGACGAAGAAGAAGCCTTGGTTATGTTGAAGCAATTAAGCGGAAAGAGTCACGAGGTGTTTACAGGGGTTTGTGCGGCTACGACGGAATGGAAGCATTCCTTCACCGATTGCACGAAAGTGACTTTTGCAACATTGAATGAGCGTGAGCTTCAACATTACATTGAAAATTACAAGCCCTTTGATAAAGCAGGAAGCTACGGAGCGCAAGATTTCATTGGATTAGTTGGAATAGCGAAATTGGAAGGAAGTTATTTCAACGTGATGGGATTGCCTACGCATATGCTGTATGCTGTGTTGAAAGAGCGCTTCGGGAAGGCATAGAAAAAAAATTTGAAATATAGGAATGTCGGTTTACATTTGCAATCCTCGTAAAAGAGGATCAGCCGTTAGGAAAGGTGGGTGAGTGGCTGAAACCAACAGTTTGCTAAACTGTCGTACGGGAAACTGTACCGGGGGTTCGAATCCCCCCCTTTCCGCGAAATTATGCCGACGAAATGTCGGCATTTTTTTATAACACTCATTCCCATTGTCCTACTCATTCTCATTCTATTCTTCAAGAAAGAGAAACAGTAGGAGAAAGAGAATGAAGAAATGAAACAGAAGGAGAATGGGACAAAAACAATCACTTTTGAATTAATTCCTCTAAGTTCGATTTGCAAGATTCCTCAGTATCTTCGGTAATAGATAAAAAGCAATGAAAAACATACTTAGCATACTGTTCTTTTGTACTCTCTCCATTCTCTCTCACGGACAAGTTTCTGATTTCGAGAAATTCAAACAGCAGAGAGAAAAAGAAATGAATCAGTTTGAACAGAAAGTCAATCGTGAGATGGACTCGCTGAGAACTGCGCATGACAAGGCTTTTTCTAAGATGTTGGAGGGTAATTGGACGCGAGAAGATCTTTTCCCTTCGAAGCCAGCGAGTGAAAAACCGAAGCCAACGGCACCGCCGGTGTTTAAGCCGGATGCAGGGCAGGATGCAGAGCAAGATGTGAAACAAGATGCTACGCAAGATGACAAGCAAGATGTGATACAAGATGACAAGCAAGATGTGATACAAGATGACAAGCAAGATGACAAGCAAGATGCTACGCAAGATGACAAGCAAGAAGCTGCGCTAGATGTGATACAAGATGCTGCGCAAGAGGATAAGACAGAGGAATTGTCATTCAACAAAGCGTTTCAATTTCAGAATGAGAGTTTGTTTGGGAATGAGTGGAAGATGATATTGATTGCAAGTAAGTGGCCGACACTTCTGGGAAGTCCAGATCCGAATACAATTACGGCGTATTGGAAGAGTTGTTCCGAGAAAGAATATGATTTGATGTTGGCTTATTTCAATTATCAAAAAAGTGAATTTGGACTTTCAGATTGGGGCGTTTATCAGATGGTTCAAGCGGTAGCGAAAAATAATTTCTCGAGTAAAAACGATCAGAAATTATTCTTGTGGTTTACGTTGGTTCAAATGGGGTATGACGCGCGGATTATGTACGGTGAAAATCAGATTGTACTAACCCTTCCCTTTAATGACATGCTTTACGGCAAATCTTATTTCGAATTTAACGGACAAAATTATTTCATTTTGGAAGAGAAATCTCCTAGTTCACTCTACACCTATACTTCACAACATGAAAGTGCGAAGAGTCTATTTACGTTAGCAAATACACCTTCAGCCAAATTTCCTGAAAAATGGAACGAGCGAGGATTCGATTTCAATTTCAATCGAAACACAGAGCATGTAAGTCTCCCCTATTTAACTTATCGCACCAGCTTCGACGCGACGATTCCTCAAACTGAATTGGATTATTATTTCGGTCAGCCTTTACCGGCTTCTTTCAAACAGAGATTACACAAAGCATTAGATGCAAAACTTCAGTCATGCGGAAGTGAGCGCGAACAGGTTCGTTATTTATATGCATTAGTTTGTCAGAGCATTCCTTACAAAACAGACCAGGATCAATTTCAACATGAAAAATTCTGTATCCCTGAAGAAGTATTAGCATATCCTTATGCCGATTGCGAAGACAGAACTTTTTTATTGAATGCACTCGTTACAGAGTTGGTGGGTGTAGAAACCATTGGATTGAATTACCCGGGGCATGTGTCCATGGCGGTGAGATTGAAAGAGCAAAAAACTTCCGATGCGATTATTCAGTTTAACGGAAAAGAATACATCTACTGCGACCCAACTTACATTGGTGCTGATGTTGGTATGATGCCGGATTCTTATCGTGGGGTGAAGCCGGAAGTGATTCGTTAAAATGTTTCCCGCAATTTCAAATTTGATATTATATTAGTGTCACCTTAACATCAAGACTATGAGACACTTCCTTGTGATTTTACTCTCTACCCTTTCTTCTTTAGCGTTTTCACAAACAGTGCTTTATTCGGAGAACTTTAATTCGGGATTCGGGAGTTTTTTCGTCAATACTCCCGATATGAGTTCCGCTGTGGGTGGATACAACCAATGGTTAGTGAATTCCGTTTATGCAGGAGGAACCTTTGTAGAATCTTGCGTTGGCTTTGACGTTTCTATTCCTAATACGAGCAATCAACCTGCCTCTATAACCGGCTATCCGCAGAGTGGCTATATGCACATTGCGAGCACAGATGCTTTGAACAGTGGCGTGAGCTGCACCTCCTTTCAAGCCAGTGATGGTGGTTTACTTTGCAACGGCGATGAAACGTATTTCGCAAAAATGTCGGCAGATGTTTCTACACTCGGCCAAACGGGAGTTTCATTTTCATTTTATTGGCTGTGCAGTGGGTCTGTTTCCAATTATGGAGAAGTTTATTACAGTCTGAACGGAGGATTAACTTGGAACCTTCAATCTGGGTCCTATTACAATTCTCCAAACTGGACTTTAGCAACACTCACCAATCCGCAGTGGGATAACCAATCACAAATCAGATTTGGTTTTCGTTTTGTGAACCAGCAATCGTTTAGCGCTGCTGATCCTGCTTTTGCAGTTGATGAATTAAAAGTTACAGCGGCAGGAAACGCTGGAAATGTTAGTACTCAGATTACCGGTGTAGGTGGAATATCTTTTTGCCCGGGGTCTTCGTTCGATGTGAATTATGGTGCTACGGGAACATTCAATTCCGGCAATATTTTCACCGTTGAATTGTCAGATGCATTGGGAAATTTCTCAGCGTTTCAAGAGATTGGAAGTTTATCGAGCACAATTGGAGGACTCATTAATTGCACCATTCCAAATGGAACGGCGCTGGGAACGAATTACAGAATGAGAATTCGTTCTAGCAATCCCAATTTCGTAAGCGCTGATTTCGGAGTGAACTTTACCGTATTGCCTGTTCCTTCCGTTGATTTCATTTCTACTTCCACAGGAAATAACTTGGAGTATTCTTTTGGTTGCAGTAGTTCAGGGTTCATTGACTGGCAATGGAATTTCGGTGATGGCGGCTTGGGAAGCGGTGTTACAATCAATCACACGTTTGTTGCATCAGGCGTTTATCAAGTATGCCTCGAAGCCACAGCATCGAACGGTTGTATAGCCACATTGTGTAAGCCATTGATTGCGGTTTCAACAAGTTTGGATGAGCTAGCTCTAACGACCAAAGTATTTCCTAATCCGTTTACAGATCGTCTACTCGTTTCTTGGGAAGGCCAGCGAGAGCATTTTGAAATATTCGATTTATGTGGTAGAAAGATTCTTTCTCAAAATGTTTTTGGCAACTCCACCGTTCTTGACTTGAGTCATTTCAACACGGGTGTTTATCTTTTAAGAGACAATCTTGGTCGTTCGATTTATGTTGTGAAGGAGAATTGAATTAACAGCAATCACCTTCGGCGATCAATTGCTGCACAATCAATCTTTCAGATCAATCACTTCGTGATCAATTCTGCGAAGCAATCGCAAGGAACCAAGGAACTGCGTAATTGGAAAACTTTCAGTTTTATTCCTATTTCATAATTGGAAAATCTTCGAATTTATTCCTATTTCATAATTGGAACTTTGTTGTTGGATAATTACGAGGTAGGAATTACGAGGTAGGAATTACGAAGTAGGAATTACGAAGTAGGAATTACGAAGTAGGAATTACGAAGTAGGAATTACGAAGTAGGAATTACGAAGTAGGAATTACGAAGTAGGAATTACGAGGTAGGAATTACGAAGTAGGAATTACGAAGTAGGAATTACGTAGTAGGAATTACGAAGTAGGAATTACGAAGTAGGAATAAAATCTACGATTTTCTGATTACGCAGTTCCTACCCTTTCTTAACTTGTCTGTAGAAGAACATCACAATCAACGGAGAAAACAACAGCTCCGCGAATAAGGCTATGAATAAAGTTAGGCTAACGAGTAATCCAATGTAATGCGTTCCTAAGAAGTCGCTGAAGATTAAGGTGAGGAAGCCGCCGCTGAGGATGAGTGTGGTGACAATCATGGCTTTTCCTGTTGTGAGGAAGGTGCGCTTCACGGCGTAGTTTACGCTTAATCCTTCACCCAATAAACTTCTTACGCGTGCTAAGAAATGTATCGTGTCATCAACCGCAATTCCAAAAGCTATGTTGAAGATGATGCTGGTACTGACTTTCAATGGAATGCCCGTGAAGCCCATGATTCCGGCGACAATTAACAACGGGAATAAATTCGGAAGAATAGTCAACGGGATCATGCGCCAAGACTTGTAGACAATGCCCATGATGATTCCAATAACCAATACACTGATGAGCAAATCCCAAACGGTGTTCTCGATTAAACTGCGATTGTTCACGTCGATTAAGTGAGCCGTTCCGGTGATTTTTCGATTCGATAAATCTGGACAGTTCGCGTCGATGAAAGCATTCAGTTTCGCATTGCACGAATCGAAATGCAATCTTCCGATATCGCCAACTTTTCCGCTGATGCGCAAGGTGCGCGTGCTGTCGTTGTAGGCCAGTCCAGTTGCGCGAGCAATAGGGCCTTGCTGCAACAAATTCGCAATCTCATTCAACTCCTTCGTTGAATCTGGAATGGTGTAATATTCTTCCATTCCGAAGTTCAACGTCTTGTTCGACTCCTTCACCAATTGCGCGTATCCGAGCATGGCTCCTACCCCATATTCATTGCGTAAATACAATTCCAGCGTGTCTAATTGCTTCAATACTTTCAACGATCGAATGGCGCTGTCGTTCGGAAGGATTATACCCATTTCGAAAGGTCGACATCCAGCGAATTCCTTTTCCATGAAAGCAAATTCTTGCTTCAATAAATGGTCGTCTTTCAAGTCTTCCAACATCTTATTGTCTACCACAATGGCTGAAATTCCCCAAGCGCTTAATGCAAGCACGACAATTCCGCTGATCCAAATCGATTTCCGCTTGCGAAGCACCCACATAAAAGCCTTGTGTAATTTCGACGTCCAAAAATCATCTGACATTGCGAAGTCGTTCATGCGCTTCGGCTTGCCTAAAATCAATATCGCTGGAAGTAGCGTGTACGTTAGCCCGTAGGCCAAGAGAACACCAACAGCTGTGTAAATTCCAAAATCAGATATCGGTTGAATGTTCGAAAACACCAAAGTGAAAAATCCGATTGCCGTCGTTAATGCTGTTAAAAAAGTAGCAAGACGAATACTCTTGAACGCATAACGAATGGCTTCGATTTTCTCTTTGCCCTTGCGAAGTTCTTGCATGTATTTCGTGAGTACGTGCACCGAGTCGCTCATTCCGACGACAAACAGTATGGTGGGCAAGACGGTTAGCA
>JBIKZA010000029.1:0-28003 GCA_044354975.1 Flavobacteriales bacterium | reverse complement strand
CAAATGCCGCATAAAAAATATGTTTCATAAAATATGTAATTGATTTGATTTTTAATGATTGGAAATATCAACGCAAATGCGCTGTTTAAGTCAAATCAAATCAACACGGGGGATGCTCAATTTCTGATGATGAGTGTTGCTCAATCCCTTCGTTAAATAAAGCGAAAGAAGATTTCATTTCATCCAATGGATAAAATACAAGCTCAGGAAATATTGTTAAGTCAAAGGGGCTGAACTGAAGTTGTTGAGCAAAATCAGAAGCTTCCTTTGAAGCGTCTTTTTCTTTCGAAGCCGATTTCAATTGCTTCTTCAATGCACATTTTCCATTACAGTCCATATTAGGATTGTTCTTATTGGCGCAAAGAACTTCTTTGTAAAAGGAAAAGTTAATCATGTAATTCAACGAATATCCAGTCTTAACAAGCGTTGGAGCGAGTAAAAGAAGAAAAAGCGAGAATGCTAAAAATCGTTGCAAAGTATTCGTCTAAAGTGAGCGCAAGTTACGATGGCTCGCAGTAACTTTGTCCCCGCAATGACGAAATTTTTCTCTTTTATCTCAGTATTTACCCTTTTTACCTTGATCATTGATTTTTATTCTTATCAAGGAATAAAGCAATTGACGGAGAAATACCCAGATTTCTGGAGAAAGCTTTGGCGCCGTCTCTTTTGGTTGCCTTCGATCATGGCCATTGTGCTTATTGTCATTGTGTTTATTGGTTCAGAAAAGGAAGTTAGAGGAAGCAATTTCAAGTTCTTCTATTTCGTAACCGGATTTATTTTCATTGCCCTTGCACCGAAAATTGTCTTCTTATTGTTCCATTTCATGAATGATTTGGTTCGATTGGTGAAGTGGATTGTTCGGAAATTGAAGAAGTTACTTACAAAAAACGAAGACACCAACTTCGAAGAACAAGAGTCAGATAAAATGACTCGCTTTCAGTTTTTTAATCAAGTTGGTTTAGGAGCAGCAGCCATAACCATGGGCGCCATGTTTTACGGGATTTATAGAGGGAAGTATGATTTTCGCGTTTGTGAAGAGTCAATCTCATTTTCCAACTTGCCCAAATCATTCAATGGTTTGCGTATCGTTCAAATCAGTGATGCCCATCTGGGAAGTTTCTTGGACAATAGTTTCGAAGAGGTAGATGCTGCTTTGAAGCGAATCAACGATTTGAACCCAGATGTAATTTTCTTCACAGGCGATTTGGTCAACAATCTTGCAGAAGAGGCAGAGCCTTGGGTGAATTATTTCCAACAGCTGCACGCACCTCTTGGAAAATTTTCCATTCTAGGAAATCACGATTATGCCGAATACGTCTACGATCCAAATGATTCCGCCAATGCACAGATTCTCGCAGACAACATGCAACAACTGGAGTCGGTGCATGAACGCATGGGCTTTCGTTTGTTGAAGAACGAAACGGTAGAGTTAGAAAAGCAAGATGAGAAAATTTCTTTGATAGGAATTGAAAACTGGGGAAAGGGTCGTTTTTCGAAACACGGGAAGTTAGATGTGGCTATGGCGAACATGCCTCAAAACAATTTCAGCATGTTGCTTTCGCACGACCCAAGTCATTGGGAGGCGCAAGTGTTGGGAAAACAAAACATTGATGTGACATTTTCCGGACATACACACGGGGCTCAATTCGGTATTGAAGCTCCTATGCTGCACATCAAAGCGAGCCCTTCACCGTGGTTTGGCTACAAGCGTTGGGGAGGACTTTACCAAGAGCAAAATCAATACTTATACGTCAACAGAGGCTTCGGATTTTTAGGATTTCCAGGTCGAGTGGGGATGCCTCCCGAAATTACCTTAGTCACAATTTTTTCTGCGTGATTGAGTTTGTTAAATAAGGTGTTCATAACGTATGATATACATTAGGTTAATTTTGGAAACCTTTTTTATTTATATTTGGTAAGTCTATTAGGAATTATGTCAAACCAAGAAGTAAAACAACTGCAGCACATTCATGCCGACTACCACAAAGTAGTGGGTGATGTTCTTTTGGATTCAAGTGCTGAGATGCTAGTGTTTGCTCATTTTGGTGACTTTACTTCGAATAGAAACGAGCATATTCTTGAAGCTATTTCATGCACCGACATCAATAAAAAAGATCTGCGACAAACAACTAAGCGTGTGGTAACCGTGTTGGTGGAAATGTTGCAGAATATTTCCATTCATGGTGAAAGGGGAGAGAATGGATTAATGAATGCCTATTCTGTTGTAGCGAAAGGAAATGATTATTTCCGCCTTTGCACAGGGAATATGCTGAATGTGTCGGCCGCGAAATCGCTAATGCGTCGCTTAGAATTACTCACGGAATTTGATAAAGACGACCTTCGAACGAAGATTCGTCAACGTCTGAAAGATGAAGGTCTGAGCGACAAAGGCGGTGCCGGTCTTGGATTGTTAACCATTGCAAAGAGGGCAGAGAAAGGTTGGTCCTATCGTTTTGATTTAATGGAAAAGGATATGGTTTATTTTCAATTGAACGTCTCCGTTCCAATGGTAGAAAAATAATGAGGGTTCTTCTTTTTTTATGTGTGTTCACCTCTATTCTTCCTTCAATATTTTCTCAGAATAAAATTTATCAGTTCGATTTAAGTATTGCCGAATCCAGAGGCTTATCACTTGCAGAAGGATTGAAATCTTCCGACTACGACATTCAATTACGCGCAGCGCAACATGCAGCCACTTGGGCAAAGGCAGAGCATATTCAGGATTTGATTTTGTTGCTTTTCAATTTGAGAAATTCGATTACCCTTCCGAAGCATTACGAAACTATGGCTGCTGCGGCGTTTGCACTTGGACAAATTGAGGGCTCAGATGTGCAGCGAGTGGAAGCGTTGCAAACAACTGTGTTAAATGCTGTCGATAAGAACTTGGTCAAAGAATCATGGATGGCATTAGGCAAATTGTTGCCCGAAACGGCTGCATTGGGAGTTCGTCTTGAAAACGCTTATAAAAAGCATCCGGAAATTCCGCACAATCAATACGCCTGCTTGGCCTTGGCTTCTCGCAAAAGAATTAATCAAGATGATTTTGTAAAGTCGATCTTAGATCAAGACGATATTTTAAAGTGGGAAGAAGAGGCGCGTGTAGCGTTGGCGCAAGTTCTCGCCAGAACCAATTATGATTTTATTTCTGGAAATGCTCCTAGCAATGCCGTTTACAAAACGAAAGTTCGAAACTGGATTGAAAATGAAAAGTCGAAGTACGTCCGTATTCAATTCTCGAAATTGGCCAGCCGCTATGAGTTGTGGCCATTGCTTAATGATTTAGCTTGCAACGAAGATGCTCAAATTTCAGAGCCTGCTATTCAAGTGATGCTCTCTAAAGATTCGACCTTCATTTCAAATGTCTTGTTTGTTGATTTGAAGCGCGCGAGTGCTTTCAACTACATGCGTGTTGGCATTCACTTCAATCAATTTGATGACGATCAAATCAGAGAAGTCCTCAACTCCTTTTCGAAGAACAGTTATGAGCAAATAGAATTAGCCGGTGTATGGAATGAAAAGGGTCATCCCGATGCGCAGAATTTCATCATGGACAAATATTCCGAGACAGAGGATTTGTTTCATAAAGTGCTTTGGGTGCGACAAATGTCGAACTCTTATCTATTTATTGATTCGTTGGTAATTCAGGATTTTCATGGCGCTCCGCCCGCGTTGCAATACGCTATAGCTGAATGCGCTATTGAGTATGCTAAGAGTCATCCGAAGTATAGTGAAACCTTCTTTCCAGGATGGTTCGCGTTTCTCTGGGTTTCGCAAGATGCAGGTGTAGTTTCACTATTAGCAACCTGGGCAAGGGAGAATTCTGAGCGGCTGAGAGGCAACGCCTATTTAGCGAACAGCATCGTGCAAATCCTCCCGCAATTTCAACGATCAGAGAATATTGAAACCTTCAATGAATTGGTGGGTGCATTCAATGCAACCCAACTTGACTCTCTGCCATTAGTCAATTTGATGTCGAATACACTCCCTTTTCCTTCCGAAAGAGAATGGAAAAAAAATCAATCGTGTAAGGTGAAGCTGAAAACAGATGAGGGTACGGTTGTAATTAAACTCGATGGGATGAACGCCCCTGAAAGTGTTGCGAATTTGTTGAAGTTGTGCAACCAGCATTACTACGACAGCATTGCTTTTCATCGCGTCGTTCCGAATTTCGTGGTTCAAGCCGGATGTACACGCGGAGACGGAATGAGTGGAATGCCTTATGTGATTTCTTCAGAATTTATGGGGCACAACTTTGCGCCGCTTCATATTGGAATGGCAAGTGCAGGGAAGCACACCGAAAGCGCGCAATGGTTCATTACATTGGCTTACACGCCGAATTTAAACGGTCGATACACCGAGTTTGGCGAAGTTATTCGCGGAAAAAAGGTACTTCCGAAAATTAAAGTAGGAACGCGAATTCGTTCCATGCGTGAACAACATTTATTCTAATTTGTAGTTGAGTTATGGAAACTCAAATTCCGATGAAATTAAAATTAATCTTACCCTTGTCCATGATTGCTTTGGCGTCTTGCGCCCAATCGAGCAAAGAAAATCCCAAAGGAGAAATTATGAAAGTTGAAATGAACGATTCGTTGGAAGTCGCCACCCTAGCTGGAGGATGTTTCTGGTGTGTGGAAGCCGTTTACGCAAATGTCAATGGTGTGACGAAAGTGGAGTCCGGTTATGCCGGAGGTTTCATTAAAAATCCATCTTACAAAGAAGTTTGTAACGAAACAACTGGGCATGCTGAAGCTATTCAGGTATCCTTCGATCCGCGCATCGTATCATTTTCACAGTTGTTGGAAATCTTTTTCGTGGTCCATGATCCTACAACCTTGAACAGACAAGGTCCAGATGCTGGAACGCAATACCGCTCTGCTGTTTTTTATCACAATGAAACACAAAAGGAATTGGCCATGAAGGCCATTCAAGCCATAAATGAAACAGGAGAATGGGGCGCGAATGCAGTAACTGAAGTTACCGAGTTCACCAATTTCTACAAAGCCGAGAATTACCATCAAGATTATTACGCATTGAACGGCGAACAACCCTATTGCCGTGTCATGATTACTCCTAAGTTGGAGAAATTCAAGAAGCGCTTCGGAGAATTAGCGAAATAATTTTTTAGTTTTTCGAATTGTACTAACTTAGACAACCAAAT
Source organism: Flavobacteriales bacterium (assembly GCA_044354975.1). GTDB lineage: Bacteria > Bacteroidota > Bacteroidia > Flavobacteriales_D > Sanyastnellaceae > CAIZGX01. The sequence goes on along the minus strand of JBIKZA010000029.1, from coordinate 22,842 downwards.
GATTCACAAACGAGTCTTTTGGAAAACCTAAGCCATGAAGAAATTTTTATACTCAATTTTATTCGCTGCTTCAGCGCTTTCTAGCCAAGCGCAATTCAATGTCGATTCAATCTCAGATCAAACTTCTGCAGTAGAAGATTTGTTTTTAGCAAATGGAATCTTTGTCAACAACATTTTATTTACCGGTGATTCTGCTCAGCTCGGTTGGTTGACTGACGGAAATTCTGTGTCACTCGGTATTGATGAAGGACTGGTGCTTTCGACCGGATTAGCCACTTCAGTGAGTAACGGTTTTAACATGTCTGGAGGTAATTGGTTAACACCTCTGAATGTAGATTTGTATGCGCTGTCAGGTTTTCCAACGTATGATTTGGCTCAGCTTGATTTCGATTTCATTGCAACCGGAGACTCAATGACTTTTCAATTTGTCTTTGGTTCTTCAGAGTATCCAGAATTTGTAGGAACCAGTTTCAACGATATTTTTGGTTTTTTCGTTCAAGGACCTGGTATTGTTGGTCCGTATACAAACGGAGCCGTAAATATTGCGCTTGTGCCAGGAACAAATACTCCTGTGAGTATCAATACCATTAACGCAGACACCAACGCAACTTTATACAACGACAATTCAACTTTACTTATTCCAAATTTATTTTGCGATGGGTATACTGTGCCAATGAATGCAGCAATTGGTGGTTTGGTAGTGGGCGAAACGTATCACATTACACTTGCAATAACAGACGTGTCAGATACGGCATTGGATTCTTGGGTGTTCTTGGGTGGAAACTCATTCCAACAATTCTGCACGGTGAACTTCTTGGAAGAAGCAGAAGACAGAGGTGCACAGCAATGTATGCTCTCTCAAGTGAAGGCCGATTTGGACTACACTGTTTTCTGCGGAACAATTACGCTTGAGAATCAATCAGAAGTGAATATGAATGTTGCAAATGCCTTCTACGATATGGGGGATGGCAATACCATTATTGCTCATGCAACCGACGTATATTCTTACACAACTCCAGGAAACTACACCGTGAAGTTGGTTCAACAAACCATTGATGGTTTCACAGCGAAATACACTTTGGGTACTTTCCCAATTTCTGATATCATGCCAAGTGAGCCGTTCATTTCACAAAACGGTTCAATTGTAAGTATCGATAACTACGACCCAAGTTGGTTGGTGTCTTGGTTTGTTTCAGTTGATGGTGGATTTACCTACACGGAATTGGAAGGCATAACAACTCCTTCTTTCGACGTGACGGGAATTGTATCTGATGGAACGTTCATCTATACCGGCATTAGCAACGGTTGCTTGAACAGCTCAGTTGCACAAATGGTGGTTGGAGTGAATGAATTGAATGAAAATAGTTTCAGTGTTTATCCGCAACCAGCAGATCAAGAAATTTTCTTCTCAAATGTAAACGAGCCAAAGACAGTAAAAGCTTTTGATGCAACAGGTAAGTTAGTATTAATGGAAAACAATGTTTCAAGTGTTCTGAACATTTCAACCTTGTCTCCTGGATTCTATGTTTTACATGTAACGAACAGAAACGGAAAGCAAGAGCGAGTGAGTGTGATGGTGAAGTAAGAAATGCTGAAAGAAGAATTTAAATATTTTTGGAAGGGAGCGCGATGGTTCGCGCTCCTTCCTGTTTTATACCTCGTGCTGCTCTTTATCAACCATCGTTTTCAATTAAGCGATTTCAACGTGTACTACGGTGCTGCCGATGCACTCATGAACGGAGAACAGGTGTATGGCAAGGCTTTCGGATTGTCGAGCGGATTCTACAAGTACTCTCCGGAAATTTTAGTTCCCTTTCTTCCTTTTGCGATGTTGAAGTATGACGTGGCTGCTGTCTTGTTTTATCTGATTAACACGGGCATTATTCTTCTATTGTTGAATGAATTCAAACAAACTTTTTTCAAGACCCTCGAATGGGGAAAGGACGTGTGGTTCTTTTTGATTGTTACGGTTTTGTTTTTCGGAGATCAACTTGAACGCGAATTGTTTTTAGGAAATGTCAATGCGCTTCTTCTTCTGTTAACGCTTTGGTCTGTTCGTTCCATAGATAACAAACAATACGCGAAGGCTGGAATAATCTATGCCGTTGTTCTGTGCTTTAAAATCCATTTTTTAATTCTTCTTCCTTATTTCATTTTGAAAAAAGAATGGAAAGTATTGCTCTATACGTTGCTTGGATTAATGGGAGCAGCCATTGTATTATTCGTTTGTGTTCCGAATAGATTTATCGTTCTTCATTCGCAATGGTTGAAAGCTGTTCAGGCGCACAACGTGCAATTGGATCAAAGTTCGAATACCATTTACTTTTTCATTCAAAAGATATTATCATCCGTGCAAATGGCAGTAGTGCCGACGGCAGCTGTGCTCATTGGATTGGCTATTTCAGGATTGACGTACTTGAAATTTATTTGGAAGAATGTCGGGAAGGGATTTCAATCTAACGAAGCGCTCCTTCTTCTTGCGTTAATTCCAGTTTTAACGCACACCGATACGGAGCATTTCTTGTGGGCCATGCCGTTCTTCCTAATGATACTCATGACCATTTCAACATGGAATAAAAATGGAAAAATAATTGGCTATGCCGCCCTTGTCCTTGCTTCGATTCCATTTTTGTTTAATAGTCCAGATATTGTTGGAAAGGGGCTTTCGAAACAACTCGACGAAGGAGGAATAGGTCTTTGTCTCATGCTGTTGTTGGTGTTGTCTTTCTTTTACCGCAGTGTTAAGGTTTTCAAAAATCGGTTCATTTAAATCGGTTAATAACTCGCGGTCTGTTTATTTAGGTTGAACGATTGAAGAGGATATATTCGTTAAAACCAAACGAACATGGCTCCTCGCAAACAAAGAAAAATTTACGTGCTTGACACTTCTGTCCTTCTGCACGACCACAACAGTATTAACAGTTTCGAAGACAATTACGTAGCTGTTCCGATAACTGTTTTAGAAGAGTTGGACAAGTTTAAGGTTGGTAACGAAAATAAAAATTTCGAAGCACGCGAGACGATTAGAATTATAGATAGGTTGTCCTCGGCTCATACCCTGAACGCTTGGATTCCACTAGGAAATGGGCACGGTGGGAAGTTCAAGATTATCTTAGACATAGACCTTTCAGCGAACGACGATGCTGAGGCGATTTTTCAATCAAAGAAAAACGATCATAAAATCTTGAATGCGGCTATAGTGCTTCAGAAGCAAGAAAAGAGCAGTAAGGTTGTGTTGGTTACGAAGGATATTAACCTTCGTATCAAGGGAAAGGCTTTAGACATAGTTGCTGAAGACTACAAAACAGGAAAGGTTAAAGAAAGTGTTACGGCTTATCGCGGTTATAGCGTCTTGGAAAATGTTTCTGCTGAGGCTATTCGTAAGCTTTATACGACGGGTGAATTGAAAGATGCGAAAATTTTAGGTAAAGAAAAACACAACAATCATTTTTATGTATTGAAGTCTGGAACCTCGAGTGCTCTTGCTTTCCACGGTGGAATAGAAAAGAAAGTTGAGCGCATAGATAAAGTTTATGCCATGGGCATTAAACCCAAAAATGCTGAACAAGCTTTCGCGCTTCATGCCATCATGAATCCAGAAATAAAGCTCATTACGATTTCAGGAGTTGCGGGGACGGGAAAGACATTGCTTGCGTTAGCTGGATCACTTGAAATGAGAAATGGATTCGATCAATTGATTTTAGCTCGCCCAATTATTCCACTTTCGAACAGGGACATTGGTTTCCTTCCAGGAGATGCCGAGGAAAAAGTTTCACCATATATGCAACCACTTTTCGATAATTTGAATTTCATTAAGAAACAATATTCTGAAAATGAAAAAAAGCGCAAAGTAATCGATGAAATGCAAGCAGATGGAAGAATAATAATTACGCCGTTAGCGTTTATTCGCGGAAGAAGTCTTTCCAACTGTGTATTTATTATTGATGAGGCACAGAACCTGACTCCACATGAAGTCAAGACAATTATTACTCGCGCTGGAGAAAACACAAAAGTGATTTTGACTGGGGATGTTCGTCAGATCGACACTCCATATCTCGATGAGCAATCGAATGGTTTGTCTTATGTAATGGATAGATTAAAAGGACAAGATTTGTATTGTCACATTACACTTGAAAAAGGCGAAAGAAGTGAGCTAGCGAACTTAGCGAACGAGATGCTTTAAGAAATCTCTTCAAGATTGGAAAGAACAACAATTTGTTCTTTTCCTTTTTTCGTTACGTTGTAGCCAAGACCGCCTTTATTTACGATAAACCCTTCAAGGTACAACTTCGTTACGCGCTCCCCAAGTTGCGTGCTATGCGTTTGGTGCGCAGCATCGCGCTGAATACGCGTCCAGAAATTAGCCTCTAATTGATTGAGTTTAATGTATTGACTTTTGTTGTTTTTACGGAAAGTCTGAATGATATCTAAGATTACGAAATCGTATTTATCCATGTTTTAAATCTCCAAAAGTTTTGTTTAAGCTTCTCAACGAATGTACTCTGCTAACTCGGGTGTGTGACAAGCATGTCGAAATTTTTGCTCACAACATATTAACTAAATTTTATACCTTCGTTACACAACCTTAATGAAATGAAAAAACTGTTACTCAGCGTTTTGATCGTTGCGCCTGTATGTTTAAGCGCACAAATTACCATAACCATGAATAATCTGCCACTGGGTGGCGATGTTCTCGCTCAAGAGAATGCAACTTACATCGGAACATTCGATGAAGGGGATACAGGTCCAAATCACGTTTGGAATTTCGATGAAACGAATCTTACGCTCAGTGGAAATATTCAGCTTCAGGAGTGTGTAGATATTTCTACTACACCTTTCGCATACCAAATCTTTTTCAATAGTCCATTCGATTCTGAACACAATTCAGATTTTGCAGTAGGACTAGCGTCAATAGGTGGAAGCACACAAGGGCTTCCTGTTACGCTGGAAGATATTTATTCGTATTACCAAAACAGCAACAGTCGTTATGCGATTGTTGGAGTAGGAGCTACAGTAAGCGGTATTCCAATTCCGCAGCAAGCAAGTCCTGTTGATGTGGTTTACGATTACCCGGTGGCTTTCGGCGATTTGCATACAAGCGTTTCAGAGCAGGTGATTCAAATACCTACATTGGGATACAGAAAAACAAATCAGACGCGTGTGAACGAAGTCGATGGTTGGGGTACAGTGAATTATTTCGGAACTTCTTATAATGCCATTCGCATTAAGACGACCATTAATGCTGCGGATTCTATTTACGTAGATCTACTTGGATTCGGATTTCAGTTCGATCGTCCAGAAACGATTGAGTACAAATTTTTAGTGCAGGAGTTTATGGTTCCTTTGGTTCAAGTGAATTACACGTCAGGAACAAATTCAGGTGTGCTGGTATCAGCTCAGCCAATAAGTGTTATCGAAACTACAGCGCCTCAATTTGTGGTGTATCCGAATCCAACCACGGATCATCTGACTGTTTTATGGGAGAATGCTATCAACGTTCCGTTTGCTGTATTTAATATGGAAGGAAAACGTGTGATGGAGGGAAGCTTGTCAGACAATGCTCAAATTGAAGTAAGCGGACTTGCAAACGGTTTGTACTTTTTGAAGACAGCAACAAGTGATACCTATTTCTTAAAGAAATAATAGAAGTTTATTGAAATGAAAAAGGGAGCAGATGCTCCCTTTTTTGATTGCTCGAAAATTCTTAATTGCAAGTAAATTCCGTATTACTCGGATTCGGATCGCAGAAGTTTAAATCAGATGTGTAGATGCCGTTCATTAGTGCATTAATGTTACTGGTTCCGTTACCAGCTTCCAACGGAATGTTCAGAACATACGCACTAGCGCGTGAGGCGAATAAGCCTAACCCTCCAACAACATTTGTGTAGCTCGGACGCTCTTGAATTATACCGGTAACAGGATTGTTAACGTTAATGTAAGTCTTTAGTTCATCGTTCGCCAATCCCATACGCAATTCAAATGCACGGGTTTTATTTCCGTCGTATGTCCCCACTTCGCGACGAATATGGGTATCTGTAATAAGGTTCGTGCCGATAAAAGAGAAGAACGGTTCAGCATTGAATGTGAGGTTGTAGTAACCTGAATTCAAATCAATGTCATCAGCGTTGAATGTTCCAATTTTCCAGTCAATGAACTTATCGGTGGAGGAAACCAATAGCGTAAGCGCATTGTCTGAATACACATTTTCTGTATAATAAAAACGAAGGGCTAAATCGTAAATCTCTGCGTTGTCAATCGGTGTCCAACGAATGGAAACATTATCGCGATAGTCGATTGCTCCCGTTACGGTGTTTATCGAGGCGAATGATAGTCCTAAGTTGGTTTGTGGGCTTTGGAAAAAGACATTGGCTGAAGGAATAACGTTTGTCCAAGCGAATACATCTGGACGAGAAACGAAATCGGCAACGAGCTTATAGGTGGCATTTGGATTAAGTCCAGTTGGAGTTGCAAAATAATAAACCGTTTGCGCTGGTCCGTAAAACATGCCGTTCACGTCTTTGTTATTAATGATAATTGGTGAAAGATTATGTGTTGCAATCGGATTAGGATTCCCAGTAACATACTCGTCAATGCGTAAAGAAGTAAATTCTTCCCACTTGTATTCAGAGCTGTCGCGAATCATGGCGTACTCGTTCAAATTTCCATCACCAAGAAAGGTCTTATTCACTTTCACGAATTGAGTATCGGCCTGTGGATCTAACAATCCGAAAACAATCGTAGTACTCGCGTATGGAGCGGTAAGGTCAACATCTGTTTCGCAAGAAGAAAAAACGGCTAACGAAATTGCCGCAATTGCCGACAATGAAATAATCTTATTCATGGTTCAAATATAAGTCTTGTTTGAGGACTATAAATTCAATTCTAGGTAATTCTTACGCGTTCAACGACATTAAAAACTCAAGGGTATTCACGTTGTCTGCGTAATCAGATAACGTAGGGCATTGACTATTCCCAAAAGGAATAAAGTCATTCCCAACAATACACTGAATTTGGTTTTCGTGATTCTTAAGGTGTTGAAGCAATGCTTCTTTGTTTTCGTAACGCTCGTAAAACACAGAGGCCACAGGCGATGCAATGTTTTTGTCTTCCTTGAAAATAACAAAGCCGTTTTCCAAAAGGTCTTCGTTATTCAACAACCAAACAGCCTTGTTGTAATCGTAGTTGTTTGCGTATTTGTTGTGCGTGGCTATCGACTGAAAGCTGAAAATTCCGTTGAAGATTCGATTCAAATCGAAGTCGGTTGGAAGATATAACTTAGTGACATTGCGACATCCGAGTCCGAAATAATCGAAAAGATCGTTTCCGAGTTTTTCCAATTGTTCGTCTGTTTCGTTTCCATCGAGAATGGCAACGCTGTTTCTGTTTTGACGAATGATATGCGGATATTTTCCGAAATAATTATGGAAATGAACAGCAGTGGAATTGCTCCCTGTGGCAATAACAGCATCGAAGTTTTCTAATTTTCCTTTTGAAAAAGAATAATTCAATTCGAAATCATTTTCAAACTTTCCAGCAATTTTAAGTAGCGCAGGAATAATTATAGGGTCGTCTGAGCTCAATTTTATCAGAAGCTTATGTCCTGAAATAAGAACAGATAGAATATCGTGAAAAGCAACGCCAGGAATATTTCCTGCGCAGATAACTGCAATGGTTTTAGGCGAAGTGGCATAGGAATGGTCCTTTGTCCATGTCATTAATTTGTCGGCAGTCAGCTCATTCGCCCAGGCCGAAAGGGCTTGACGAACATTAGCAGCGGTAAACCAACCGTTAAATGTAAATGCCGATTCAATCACGTCATTCACTCCGTTGAACTCCTCTTCAGTTAATCCGCAAGTATAACCAGGCCATTCTTGCTTGGTTGAAAAGTGCTGTAGAGCCTGTCCCAGCTGAACAAATGTTTGAATTCGCTGTTCTAAGGTTGAATTCATCGTAGGTGTATTAAATTTGCATGCGAAATTAAGGTTGAATTCAGATAAATAGCAGAATATGGCAATAATGATTACAGACGAATGCATCAACTGCGGTGCATGCGAACCAGAGTGTCCAAACCACGCGATTTACGAAGGTGGAGCAGAGTGGAAGTACAGCGACGGAACAGGACTTCGTGGAATCATGTCGCCATTGAACGGCGGTGGTGAGGTAGATGCAGACGGAATACAAGAAGCGAAGAGCATGGATGTTTATTACATCGTTTCAGACAAATGTACCGAGTGCGTTGGATTCCACGATGAGCCACAGTGCGCTGCGGTTTGTCCAGTAGACTGCTGCGTAGACGATCCTGAATTCAGAGAGACAGAAGAATATTTGTTGAAGAAAAAAGAATTCATGCATTTGTAATTGCATGTTGAAGGAAAATAAAGAAGGGGCCGAAGCCCCTTTTTTTATTTGAATAATGGAGCTCTTAAATCGAAGAGTAGAAAAAGAGTAATTCCTGCCAGTAGAAATAAAAAGCTATTGAGTCCAACAATCCAAGGGTCTGTAGATATTTTTCGCTGTTGCACAAAGTACATTGGGACATAAACAATACAAAGCAAGCCTATAGATAAAATCATAAGTATGTTTGCGAAAGGCCAATGTTGCACTTTGAAAATTCCTCCGAATGCGAACAAAAAGACGATCAATGTAATAAGTGTAGTCAGCGTTTTTTGCGTTTTCGAAATAGTCTGATGTTTCATTCCAATAAGCGCTGTTAGAACCCCTCCAATAATTAGAAGAGGCAAGCTGCTGACAATTAGGATAGCTGCTCCGGCCAAATGGAGTATTTTAAAGAGTGATCCAGTTACAAGTAAGAAAGTGGAAAAGGCTAACACGTAGTTCAATGCTTTTTTCATGTGTTTGAATTTTTGTTGGTGAATTAATTGAATGGTTTCCATTTCAATTTCATGTAAGTTGTCATGAAAAAAACGTGGAAGGATTGAATAAAAGAACGAGTGGAAGTCGTCGTTTTCCGACATTTCATTTTCAATAATTGTACACATGTGATCTATCAAATTAGCTTGCAGATCAGGCAAACTAATTCCATGCGATTCAATTTCTTTTTGAATGAAATCAACTTGTTCGTCAGTTAATGAGACCATGGCTCGTTCCTTTATTCGCATCCAAGAGAATTTGAAGTGTCTCAATAAACTCTCGGAGTTCGTCTATTTTCTTTTTGCTGGTTTGCTTGCCTTGTTTTGTCAGGCGGTAGTATTTACGCTGACGCTTTCCAATAAATTCCACTTCAGTTTCCAAATCTTCACTGGCTTCCAAAGCATGAAGCAGCGGATACAAAGCACCTTCAGTAATTTGTATTTTGTCGTCGGTAAGTTCCTTTACGCGTTGTGTTATTTCGTAACCATACATGCGTCCGTTCTCTTTTAAAAGATTGAGGACAATGGTTCGAAGTGTGCCTTTAATTAGTTCTGATGAATACATAGGACAAATATACATAAGAAACTTATGTATTGATGAATTTATTGTTGTAAGCAAAAAAAAAGGAGCGAATTGTCGCTCCTTTTTTTCAAATATCTAATTTCAATTAGTTGCGAGCTCCTCTCACAAACAACATCTCATCTACAATATTCTTTCCGCCCATAAGCTCTTCAACAATGAACAACACATAACGAATGTCAACAGCAATCGTGCGTTGTAAGGCTGGTTCGTATGCAATGTCTCCGCTCATAGCTTCCCAGTTACCGTCGAATGCAATACCAATCACGTTTCCGTTTGCGTCCAATACAGGACTTCCGCTATTTCCACCGGTGATATCTAAGTCAGCAATGAAACATGAAGGCAATTCACCTTTTTCGTTTGCATAACGACCAAACTCTTTGTTCTGAATTTTCTGAGCCAATGCCTCAGGTACAACGAACTCTGGATTGCTGTTGTCACGCTTCTCCATAATTCCTGCAGCTGTAGTGTAGAAATCATAATGAACAGCGTCTGCTGGAGTGTAGTCTTTCACTTGTCCGTATGTGATACGCATGGTGCTGTTCGCATCAGGTGCATATTGCTTTTCTGGATTCATTTCGCGAAGTCCAGCAACAAACTGACGTTGTCCTTTTGACATTTTCTCGCGAGGGATAAGTTTGCCTAAAGCATCGCCGAATTCACCAGCACTTTTTGCAGTTGAAACAGCTAGATCTTTTTCAAACACTTTCTGATTTGGCTTCGCAAGGAAGTTCATCAATTTTGTTTTGTCAACGATAATAGAAGTAGCAAAAAGTTTGTCTGCATATGCTTGCACGTTTCCTTTGAATTTTCCATCAAGCACGGCGTGCCAAGAAGGACGAGCAGTTGCAGCAATGCGGTTGCGATACAAGTTGGTTAATGCAATAAACACATCTTTGTCTGTTTGCATGTTGTATTCCACGAAAAATGCCTCTGCAGAAGCTTTGAATCCATCAAGCATTGCTTGTTTCTTCGAAGCATCGGTTTCAGCAAAATACTTTTCGAATGTGCGTTGAAATTCAGAGGCCAAGCTCATGAACTCTGCTCCACCCATTCCGGTTAGACGCGCATACAAAAATGCTTTTTGTGTTTCGTTGGTGGAAGTGTAAAAGTCCTTCAACATCGGAAGCGCATTACCGTATTTTTCGTTCGCAGTTGAATTAGAAGTTAACCACTTCGTGAATCCCATTTCAGTAGTTGCTTTCTTTCCTTCAACATCTAAACGTTTTAATCCGCGCGTTTGACCAATGTAGTACTTCCAAGAGTTAGCAGAGCTAGCATACTTTGCAGCATACATTAAACGAACACCTTCGTTCGCATCCATGTTCTTCTTCCAAGTCTCTAATTTCAATCCGAAACATTCAACCAAAATTGGGTTCTGAACGTCAACGGCTTGCTCAACACCGTAAGATGTCAAGTAACGTGAAGTTCTTGCTGGATATCCCATGATCATTGCGAAATCACCTTGCTTCACACCACCCATGTTAATAGGGAAGAAGTGCTTAGGCTTCAACGGCGTGTTGTCTTTGCTATAGTCTGCAGGTTTGTTTTCAGCACCTGCATAAATGCGCAACATACTGAAGTCACCGGTGTGACGAGGCCACATCCAGTTATCCGTGTCACCACCGAATTTACCTACGCTTTCTGGTGGGTTACCTACTAAACGAATGTCGCGGTAAGTCTGATAAACGAACAAATAGAATTCGTTTCCAGCATAAAAAGTTTTTACTTCAGAATTGTAAAGTCCGCTTTCATTCGCAGCCTTCACTATTTCTTTGTTGCGAGCCATGATTGCAGCTTCGCGCTCTGCTTCAGTCATGTTCGCATTCACAGCGCCCAATACACTTTCAGTTACATCTTCAACACGAACCAAAAAAGAAAGCGTTAAGCCTGGAATTGGAATCTCTTGATCCAATGACTTCGCACAAAATCCATTTTGAAGAATGTTGTTTTCTAATGTTGAAGAAGATTGAATCGCATCATAAGCACAATGGTGATTCGTAAATACAAGGCCTTTGTCACTCACAATTTCGCCTGTGCAAAATCCTGCACCGAAACGAACAATCGCATCTTTCAAAGATGCTTTATTAATGTTGTAGATGTCGTCTTTGGAAAGTTTCAATCCAAGACCTTGCATTTCAGCTTCGTTAATTTTATTCAACATAGCCACCACCCACATGCCTTCCGTCGCGAACATTGCGCTAGGGATCATCATGAGCACCGTTAGTGCGAGAATGAGATTTTTTTTCATTTGATTTATTTGAGGTTTGACGTTTTACTTTTTCAATTTCTTTTTATTGGCATCCAACTTCGCTTGTTGAGCCTTTTGCATTTCTTCAATGCGTGAAGCGAATCCACCTTTTTTCTTCGGCTTCTTCTTGTTCGCTTCAATTTTCTCACGAATAGAATCTTCATTCACGAAATACTTCTTAATGGCCCACATTTGACCGATTGAAATAACGTTCGCTGTGAAGTAATACAAACTCAATCCTGAAGGCATGCTGTTGAAGAAGAAGATCATCATGAACGAGAAAATGTTCATCATCACTTTCATGTTCGGCATTCCCGGTTGAGTCATCGTTGGCTGTGAGCCCATGCTCATCTTCGAATAAACAAACGTAGATGCTGCCATTAATAAAGTGAATCCACTCACGTGCGCTCCGTAGAACGGTACGTTGAAAGGAAGATTCAAGATGCTATCGTAAGCCGCTAAATCTTCTGCCCATAAGAAACTCTTTCCACGCAATACAATCTCCGCAGGGAAGAAGCGGAACATCGCGTAAAGAATAGGCATTTGAAGAAGAACAGGAATACAACCTGCAAACGGATTCACGCCAGTCTGACGATAAAGTGCCATGGTAGCCTGTTGCTTTTCCACAGCATCTTTTCCTTCGAACTTCTTATTTATCTCATCGATCTCAGGTTTCAAAACTCGCATCTTCGCGCCACTTAAGAAGTTCTTCCAAGTGATAGGGAACAGGACCATTTTAATAATAATGGTCACAATCAAAATAATTAATCCAAAGTCAATAATGTAATCTGAAAGGAACCAAAACAACGGACGAACGGCATACTTGTTAACGTAGCCAATGATCCACCAACCGTAGTCAATGATGTCTGTGAATTCAGCTGCACCGGTTGCTTCAAGAGCCTTGTATTCATTCGGACCTAAGTAAAATTGGAATTCAGCTTTTGCGCTTGAAGAGGCTTTCGTTTTTAATGGAAGCTCTGCGTAATACGATTTTGTATGTTGCGAGTCTGCAGGAACCATAATGCTCAAGTCTGCATTTTTATCGAAGCCTTCCGCGCTAATAATTGCAGCGGTGAAATAATCTTGCTTCATAGCAACCCAATTCAATTCTTTCTCCGGACGCTTCTGATCCCCTGCGCCTTCGCTCAAGTAATTGCGGTCCTCTTCCATCTCACGATAGAAAATAGATGACTTGCTTCGCTCTGCTTGAATACCCTTTTCCTGAGCCAATCCGTTCAACAACCAACGGAACACTAGCGGAGATCCGAACATTTCATTCTCCATTCCCTTCGCCTCGAAATTACATTTTACATTGTAAGAGTTTGGCTCAAGTGAATAGGTCCACTGCAATTGCGCGTTGTTGCTTCCCGTAGCGGTTAACACCACAGTAGCAGCTCCATCTGTCGCATTGGCAACGGTTGTAGAAGCAGTAAAGTTCAATTCACTCGATAATAAAACAGCGCCGCTGCCATTCTTCCAAGCAATGTCCATTTTACTTTGGGCGGTGTCCCAAAGTTGAACTTGTTGTTGTGAATTGTATTTTCTGTAGTCAGCTTCCAACAATTCTGCTGAATGCAGCAATCCTCCTTTCGAAGAAATCTTAACTTTTATTTTACTGTTGGAAAGAACCGTGTACGTCTCTTGAGCAGGCATCGCTGCTGCATCCATTGACCCGTAACGAGCTGTGTTCAAAACTGCAACTTCGGTAGCTGTTGAAATTCCGTTTGAGGCAACCACAGCCGAGTTTTCAGGCGCTGGAGTACCTTCGGCTTGAGCAGTTTGCTCTGTTGGTTGAGGAGCATTGGCTGCCGCTTCAGCTTTGTTCTTTGCAGAATACCAACTAAAGCCAACGGCAATAAGTAGCATTAACGAAAGTCCAATGACGGTGTTTTTATCGAATTTCATGTTTAGTAAATGAGGTGCAAAAGTCGGAAGTATTCATAAAAAATCCACTTTTTTTTGTGTTCACTTCAATTAATCGTGAATTTTGCCTAGAATCATGAAGCTAACCCATTCAACCATAAAGTTCTTTATACTGCTCGTCTTGCTTGTTGTGATTTGCTTAGCAGCGCTTCTCATGGGAAGTAAATCTATTTCGCTTGTTTCGTTGTTTGAATCTGCTGAATTGCCTGCTGGTCGTGTCCTTTGGCAACATCGCATGCCTCATGTGCTTGGAGCAATTGTGGTTGGAAGTTCCCTCGCTTTAAGTGGTAATTATATGCAAGTTATTTTTCGAAATCCACTTGCCGGACCCTCCGTTCTTGGTATTACAGGCGGAGCCTCCTTGGCCATGGCAGTCATATTTCTAACTTCCTGGGGCATGAATTGGTTCCTTAATGCTGGAACATGGGCTTTATTTATTCCGGCTTTTGCAGGTGCAATGTTGGTGTTGTCGTTGCTACTCGTTATCCAACGAAAACTTCCAATGGCTTCAACATTACTGGTTGTGGGTTTGCTCTTTTCGTATTTCACTGGCGCCATTGAGAGCATTCTTCAAAAAATGGCAGGAGCTAACAATGTCAATCAGTTTGTAGTTTGGGGAATGGGTTCTTTGGATAATCTTACCTTGTCACAATTGCCTTGGTTGTTTTTAGGGGCCTTCGTTCCCTTCATTCCAACATTTTATTTTTTAAGGAAGTTGAACGCTTTCGCTATGGGCGAACAAATCGCAGCCACTTCCGGGGTAGATGTGGTGAAATTGCGTTGGGTGTTTTTAATTTCTGTTGGAATTTCCACAGCGACCATAACTGCCTTCTGCGGCCCTATTGCTTTTATAGGACTCATGGCCCCTCACGTTGCTCGCATGCTTGTCCGTTCGTTCAATCAACAACAGCTCATTTATTTTATTCCGCTTGTCGGTGCGATATTGCTAGTCATCTCAGATCTAATTTCAAGGCTGTATGCCCTTCCTCTAAATGCAATAACCGCCGCAATTGGAATTCCCTGCGTGTTCTACATCGTGTTCAATCCTAAAAGAAGTGGTGTATGGATGAACTAATAGTGGAAAACATTTCAGTTTTACGTGGAAGTAAATCCGTCATTTCGAACCTGACTGTTGCTTTTAACTCGGGCTCTTTGGTGGCTATTGAAGGAAATAACGGTTCAGGAAAATCTACTTTTTTAGATGCTGTTACAGGATTAATTTCTCTGACGGAAGGTGAAATTTTTGTGGAAGGAAAATCGCTGAGTCAATTGTCGTATTCTGATCGTGCATCCTACATTTCCTATGTTCCTTCTCGGAAAACGACTGCGGCAGCCTTGGAAGTGAAGACCGCAATTGCAGTAGGTGATGTATTCGGAAAGAAGAAAAGCCGGGTAGAAGAGGCCATTCAGAAATTCAACCTGAATGAGCTTCAAAATAATTTGCTCACTGAGTTAAGCGACGGGGAATACCAGCGTGTTCAGCTTGCTCGTGTTTGGGTGCAAGACACACTGGTGGTTCTGCTCGATGAGCCTGCGGCGCACCTCGACGCGACTTCCCGAGAGAATCTTTTCGCTGAATTGTTGAAATGGGCTGAAGAAGATAAGAAGTTGGTCATTGTTTGTTCGCATGAATTGAATTTGAATCAGCGATTTGCTTCACGAATTATTCAATTCTAAGAATGAGCAATAAATGAGTCTTGAATCTGTTTCACAAAGACTTATTTTTACAAAAAATTATTAGACCATGAATAGAAGGCTAACCCTTTTCTTCGCGCTTTGTGCGTTTGTTTCTTTTTCACAATCTAAGAGCGTTACCGCTCCAATCACCGATGTGACCTTATTTTTAAGCGGAGCGCAGATAACTCACAAAGGCGATGTCAACCTGAAAAAAGGGGAGAACACACTTGTGCTTTCAGGATTAACCGCAGGCATGGACGTCAATTCCATTCAGATTTTGGGAAGTAAGGAATACACCATCTTAAGTGTGAAGCATCAAATGAATTACACTTCTAAGGTCTCGAATACGCGCGTTCGTGCCATTCAAGATAGTATTAAACTTCTGGGTTTTCAGACTGCTGAACGCGCTAGTTTGCGCGCTGTGTATCAGGAAGAGAAGGCATTCTTGCAGGCCAATCGTTCAATCAAAGGCGACAATGCTTTGCTTATTCGCGAAGACCTTTCAGAGATGGCTGACTTTTACAGAAGCCGCATGAAAGAGATTGAATACAAGATTCTAGATTTGAATCAAACCGATCGCGAGAACAATGAAAAGCTTCAGCATTTGCAAACGCAGCTTTCGCAATTGCAATCGCAGAACGTAACGAATCCTGGGGAAATTGAATTCGTAGTAACAACAGACGAAGACAAAAAATCAGATGTGGTGATTAATTATTTGGCTACTAATGCGGGTTGGACACCATACTACGACCTACGTGCAGAAGACATTGAGTCTGACATTGAATTTACCTACCGCGCGAAAGTTTGGCAAGGAACGGGTGCCGACTGGAAGCGTGTGAACCTCACCATTTCAACGGGTAATCCGAATGTGGGAGCGCAAGTCCCTGCTTTGAATCCATGGTACGTGAATATCTATTCTCCTCAAGCATACAGAGGAAGAGCAAAAGCAGAGGACGATTACAATCAAAGGCCTTCAGCTATGGCATCGGGTTATATGGCGGAAATGGATAAGGATTCTCGGGCAATGAATAGCATGCAGACGTCAGCTTCATTCACAACAATTACTTCAAATTCGGTGAGCACTGAATTCAAGATTTCAATTAAATACGACATCGCCAGCGACAATCAGCCGGTTGAAGTGGTTATGCAAAAACAACGTTTGAAGGCTTCTTACAAATATGTAGCTATTCCAAAGTTGGAAGCAGCTGCATACTTACAGGCTGACATTATCGATTGGATGCAGTACAGCTTGTTAAGCGGAGAAAGTAATATTTATTTCAAAGGGACTTTTGTTGGAAACGGATACATAGATCCTGCCCTTGCAAACGATACGCTTCAACTGTCATTGGGACGCGACAACGCCATTACGGTGAAGCGTGACCAGGTTAAAGACTTCTGTAAGACGAGTGTTTTCGGAGTGAAGAAATCTACCTCCAAGGCGTATGAAATTACCATCGTAAACACGAAGAAGAAGGCTATCAATATTGAAGTCTACGATCAAGTTCCACTTACACAGAATGCAGATTTGGAAGTGGCAGTGGAAGAGCTTTCAGGAGCTACGCAAGACATTGCCACTGGTAAAGTAACGTGGAAGATGACCGTTGAACCCGAGAAAACAGAGAAGCGTCAATTGCGATTCACGGTGAAATATCCGAAGAAGAATCTGATTCAGAATTTATAAAAATGAGTCGATTGTTGTTTTGGCTTTTCCTGAAGCCTTTGAGTTTGCTGCCCTATTTCGTTCTTTATCGAATATCTGATTTAGCGTTCTTCATTTTGTATGTGTGTATGGGCTACCGAAAAAAGGTGGTCATGTACAACCTGGAATTGGTCTTTCCAACCAAAACAAAAAAAGAGCGAGAGCAAATTGCTTGGGATTTTTACAGACACTTCTGCGACCTCATTCTTGAAGTCATTAAGAACTTTTCGGTGACAGAAAGCCAATTGCGTGCGCGATTTGTGATGCACAACCCAGAGCTTCTAAAGAATTTTGCAGAAAAGGGGCAGAGTATCATTCTGTGCGGCGGACATTATGCCAATTGGGAAATGTGGGCATTGGCTGCACCCATGCAAAGTCATATGCCTCTTGTGGCTATTTACAAACGACTGAGTAATCCGTATTTCGATCGCAAGATGCGTGAATCTCGCAAGAAATATGGAATGCAGTTAGTATCTACCCGCGCAACAAAAGAGTACTTGGAAGAGCACCAGGGCGAGCTCATGGGAATGGTCTTCGCTGTGGATCAATCGCCCGCCGATCCGAAGAAGTGCGTATGGATTGATTTTCTTGGAATTGAAACGCCTGCCTATTACGGCGCTGAGAAATATGCCAAGGAATTAAACCTTCCTGTGGTTTTCGGACATCTCAATAAGGTGAAGAGAGGATATTACGAATCGTACTTTGAAGTCCTCACTGAAAATCCACGTGATTTCAGGGAAGGTGGACTTATTCAGTTGGCCAATGATCGAGTAGCCGACGATATTTATAAAGAGCCTTACTTGTGGTTGTGGACCCACAAACGTTGGAAACACAAGGACAAGAAGCCGAAAGAACAGCAGTAAAAATGGGACCTACGGAGGGAAATCAAAAAAAAATCAACTCTCTCTTGTTCCTTTCAGAATAATGCATATATTTGCAGCCCTATTTTTAGGGACGAAAATCAGACGACTATGAACCGCATAAAGGAACTTGAAAGCAGAATTAACCCAATCGCAGAATACCCAAAATTCTCTGCAGGTGATACCATTTCTGTAACGTATAAAATTATTGAAGGAGTGAAAGAGCGACTTCAAACTTTCTCTGGAGTAGTAATCCAAAGAAGAGGAACAGGTTCAACAGAGACCTTTACCGTTCGCAAAATGTCGAACAGTGTAGGTGTTGAGCGTATCTTCCCAATTGCTTCACCCTTCATTGACAAAATTGAAGTGAACAAACGTGGTAAAGTGCGTCGTGCACGTATCTTCTACTTGCGCAGCCTTACCGGTAAAGCAAGCCGTATCCAAGAAAGAAAATACTTTGGCCCAGTGGCTAAATAAGAATACTTTGATAGAGTATAGATTAGGGTTCTTCGGAACCCTTTTTTATTGCTTGAAAATCAAAAACGCCCTTCCGTTGAAGAGCGTTTTCGATTCCTTAACCAAAACCTACACCCGATTGGGTGAACCTTACTGCTCTAACGAATTCCGACTTTGTTAAATTGTGTGAATAAGAAAAAATAATCTTTCACGCGCATTGAATTATTTTCGAAGTATGAATAATGAAAAAAATCCATCGCTTTCACACCTGATTGGTTGTGTAGAAGAATTCCACAACGCATTCAGAATTCCAGTCAGAAAAACACCAACAGGTGAATTGGAAGAACGCGAATACACTTTGCGTTTCAATTTAATGAAGGAAGAGAACGAAGAATATCTCGAAGCCGCTCAGAATGGCGATATCGTTGAAATAGCAGATGCATTAGGAGATATGCTTTATATCCTCTGCGGGACAATGAATGCGCACGGTCTACAGGATCAAATGGGAGAGATATTCGCAGAGATTCAACGCAGTAACATGAGCAAGCTCGACGATAATGGAGAGCCAATCTACCGCGAAGACGGAAAGGTAATGAAAAGCAGTAATTATTTCAAACCGAATATTGCAAAGTTCTTAAAATAGAATAGCCACGTTGTCGCTATCTTTGCACCTCATTTTTCACTATGTTAAACATCTCTTTACCCGATGGTAGCGTTCGCTCTGTAGAAGAAGGTACTTCTGCAATGCAATTGGCTGCTCAAATTAGCGAGGGTCTTGCACGTAACGTGCTAGCCGCAGAAGTCAACGGAGTAGTTGTAGACGCATCGCGTCCACTTCCCGATAACGCCACGGTAAAGTTGCTCACGTGGAGCGACGAAAACGGAAAGTCCACTATGTGGCACAGCTCTGCTCACCTCATGGCTGAGGCCTTGGAAGTTCTTTATCCAGGCGTTAAGTTGGCCATTGGTCCTCCGATTGAAAACGGATTTTATTACGACGTAGATTTCGAAGGAAAGCCGTTCACCCAAGAAGATTTTTCGAAGGTTGAAAAATTAATGTTGGAATTGGCGCGTCAGAAGAACGAATTCGTTCGCAAGGAAGTTTCAAAAGCCGATGCGATTTCTTACTTTACAGAGAAGGGAGATCAGTACAAATTAGAATTGATAGAAGGTCTTCAAGACGGAGAAATTACGTTTTATACTCAAGGAAATTTCACCGACTTATGTCGCGGTCCGCATATTCCAAACACTGGATTCATAAAGGCTGCAAAGCTTATGAATGTTGCGGGTGCTTATTGGAGAGGCGACGAAAAAAATAAAATGTTAACGCGTGTTTACGCAATCACTTTTCCGAAAGCTGCTGAACTAGAAGAATATTTGGTTCAAGTGGAAGAAGCGAAGAAACGTGACCATAGAAAGCTCGGAAAGGAAATGGGATTGTTCCATTTCTCTCAACGAGTGGGAAGTGGTTTGCCTTTGTGGTTGCCGAAAGGAACCGACTTGCGCACACGCTTGCAGAACTTCTTGACTGTTGCTCAAAAGAAGGCGGGCTATCAGCCTGTAATTACTCCGCACATTGGTTCGAAAGAATTGTATGAAACCAGCGGCCACTGGGCGAAATACGGCGCAGACAGTTTTCAGCCAATACACACTCCTCAAGAAGGTGAGATGTATATGTTGAAGCCAATGAATTGTCCGCATCACTGCGAAATCTATAACGCAGAACCGCGCAGTTACAAAGATTTACCCCTTCGTTTTTCTGAGTTCGGTACTGTTTATCGCTACGAGCAAACAGGAGAGTTGCACGGTTTAACTCGTGTACGCGGATTTACCCAAGACGATGCCCATATTTTCTGCACGCCAGATCAAGTGAAAGAGGAAATTGGAAAAGTGATTGACTTGGTTCTCTATATTTTCAAGACCTTGAATTTCCATGATTTCTTGGCGCAGGTTTCACTTCGCGATCCAATTAACCGTGAGAAATACATTGGTACAGATGAGAATTGGGAGAAAGCGGAATTGGCTATTCAGGAAGTAGCCAATGAGAAAGGACTTCGTACAGTTGTTGAATATGGTGAAGCCGCATTCTACGGACCGAAGTTAGATTTCATGGTTCGCGATGCTATTGGAAGAAAGTGGCAGTTGGGAACAGTTCAATTGGATTACAATCTTCCAGAGCGTTTCCAATTGGAATACACAGGATCTGATAATCAGAAGCACAGACCAGTAATGATACACCGCGCACCATTCGGAAGTATGGAGCGTTTTGTTGCGATTTTAATTGAGCACTGTGCTGGACAATTTCCATTGTGGTTATCGCCGGAGCAAGTAAGAATTTTACCCGTTAGTGAGAAATACAACGAATACGCAAAAAAAGTAGCAAATACGCTAGAAATTTCCGATATTCGCGCCCTCGTTGACGATACTAACGAGAAGGTGGGAAAGAAAATACGTGAAGCGGAGCTTGCAAAAGTGACCTACATGTTGGTGGTTGGTGAGACTGAAATGCTAGCAAAATCAGTATCTGCACGCAAAAAAGGCGAAGGAGATTTGGGTGTGTTTAGTGTTGAAGATTTCGCTACCATGGTGAACGATGAAGTGGCTAACATGTTGAAAGAAATTTAATGAACAAGGAGGAAATATCATAAAGCGCGAGATGAGAGGCAGACGCATCTTTGAACCAGAACACAAAATTAACGATCGCATTACAGCAGCCGAGGTACGCTTGGTAGGTGAGAATGTTGAAGTTGGAGTGTATTCTAGAGAAAAGGCATTAAAACTGGCTCAAGATTTAGAAGCAGATCTCGTAGAGATTTCGCCAAATGCCGTTCCACCGGTTTGTAGAATCATTGACTACCGCAAGTTTCTGTATGATCAGAAGAAGAAGCAGAAGGAAATGAAGGCGAAGCAGGTGAACGTAACTGTAAAAGAGATTCGTTTTGGTCCTAACACGGATGATCACGATTTTCAATTTAAGTTGAAGCACGCGCAAGAGTTTTTGAAAGAGGGAAGTAAGGTAAGAGCTTACGTTTTCTTTAAAGGACGTTCCATTGTTTTTAAAGAACGTGGAGAGATATTATTGTTGAGATTCGTTCAAGAACTTGAAGAGTTAGGAACTCCAGAGTTGTTGCCGAAGTTGGAAGGGAAGAAAATGTTTGTTGTGATAAACCCAAAAAAGAAATAATTCTAACACCTAAATAAAATGCCAAAGGCGAAAACAAAATCCGGCGCTAAGAAGCGTTTCCAGGTAACTGGATCCGGTAAGATTAAGCGTAAGCATGCGTACAAAAGTCACATCTTGACCAAGAAGGGCACTAAGCAAAAGCGCAACTTGACAAAGACTGGTTATGTAAACCCATCTGACGAGAAATCGATTAAGGCGCAGTTGCTTGTAGCCTAATGTTAATTCATTAAAGAAGCAAGGTAAAGTTTAACCCGGTAAAAGGTCTTAAGTTCGAGAGAACACCTTAGCCTAAAAACAAAAAGTTATGCCACGCAGTAAAAACGCAGTCGCCAGTAGAGCCAGAAGAAGAAAAGTTCTTAAAATGGCAAAAGGTTATTTCGGTTCACGTAAAAACGTTTGGACAGTAGCCAAAAACTCAGTAGAAAAAGCATTATGTTATGCTTACATCGGACGTAAACTTCGCAAGCGCGATTTCCGTTCTTTGTGGATTGCTCGTATCAACGCCGGTGCTCGTCAGCACGGAATGTCATACAGCGCATTCATGGGTCAAATTCACGCACACGGAATCGAATTGAACCGTAAGGTTCTTGCAGATTTAGCAATGAATCACCCAGAGGCGTTCAAAGCAGTAGCAGAACGTATCAAAAAATAATTTCTAGCAATAGGAATAGAAAAGCCCTCTTCGGAGGGCTTTTTTTTACAAAAAGAATATCTACGACGACAGTGCAAGCACGAATGTCTGCGACGAAAGTCTATGACGAATGCCGTTGGCGAATGTCTTTAAGAATATACGTCTTTCGACGAATAAAGCGCAACAGTTTTGGTGGCTTTATTTGGGATGTATATATTTATTGAATGAAAAAGACTTTTCTCTTCATCTTGCTAGTTCTCTTTTCCACTTTCGGAATTGCGCAAGATACCCTTCAAACACCTTTGGAATTTGTTCAAGAAATGCCAACATATCCCGGAGGTCAAGACGCGATGTTTGAAGTGATCTTTGATCACTTACTCTACCCGGAATACGAGAAATCGATGAACATTGAGGGGACCGTTTTAATTCAATTTATTATTGAAAAAGATGGTACACCAACGAACTTTAAGGTTTTTCGTGGTGTCCCAAATGGCTCCGGATTGGACAGTGCGGCCCTTATGGCATGCAAGCAACTGGGGAGGTTTAATCCGGGAAAACAGGACGGTATTCCTCAGCGAGTTTATTCGGGAATGCCAATAAAGTTTGCTCTGGCTGACAACGAAGAACCGACGGAGGAGAGATTAAGTAAAGCAGATTTGAAAGAGATAAAAAAGGATGCGAAGTACATCTGCGATATGATGTCTCAGATAG
>JBIKZA010000028.1:0-28527 GCA_044354975.1 Flavobacteriales bacterium | reverse complement strand
ATCATTTTGAATCATATTTTGATCTAATTCATTTTTTATATACTCTATACTTCTATTTTCCTTCAACCATTTTATGATGTTAAATGATGTTTGTTTAATCTTTGTTAAGGTGAATCCCGCAATCCAATTAAGATAGTAATAACGTCTGAACACTTTTACAAATTCATCATAATTTGAATATTTTTCTGTCAGTGCCGTTAATAATATTGTTCTCCAATACATCCCCCAACTGATATAAAAGAATGAATAGATTAACTTGTTTTCTCTTTCGTATATCTCCCGTTTATAATTCTCAATAAACAACTTTACATTATTGATAATTTGATTTGGGTCTTTATCACTGAACTGAAGTACAAGCTCATCGTATAGAGATTTTTTTGGGTTTTGTGCAAGGATGTAATACTCATACATCACGAAAAGATCATTTAAAGATGTTTCGGTATCATTTGAATAGTTCTCACAAACCTTCCAATCATCCATAAATTGATCTTCCTTTTGTTTTTTTAATTCATCATCTGAAGAATATTGTTTCTGAATTTTTCCGATCAAGAAACTCTTGATTAAATCTGCATTTGTCAAATCCAATCCTCTATCATTCAGAACTTGAAAAAGTTTGATTGCAAATGCTACTGATTGGCAATCAATACGAATAATCTTGACACTATTAAACAAGTAATTTATCAAAATACCGGCTTCTTCTTCACCAATCTCCTTTAGCTTGTTGGTAAAAAAATATGCTGAATTAATGAATTTATGTTTTGGTTCATCGTTTCTTAAATCCTTTTTTGTTGGTTTTTTTAAGGTGGTTGTATTTCCATTTAAAACAAGGTTGTCAAAATCACTTTGGTGGTTGGAATGAGTTCTTAATCGTAATCTTTCAAACCGATCATTAAACCTAATGGAACTATCAATAACCTTGTTGTCAATAGCAAATGGATCAGTGTCCAATAGTTCATTATTTATATTGGGATACAGATCCCTATAAACACACAGTAGTATTGTTAGAGTAGTTAATCGTTGTTGACCATCTACAATGTCCAAATATGTTGTGCTATCCTCCGATTTTGCAGTGATTACAGATCCTAAAAAATAATTAGGGTCATTTTGTTTTGCCTCAATCAGATCTTCCCATAATTTATCAAGTTGATCATCTCCCCAAGAATAAGCCCTTTGATATCTTGGTATTTGATACAAACTATCGGTATTTCCGAAAAGTTGTTTAATTGTTAAACTACTTGGTTTAAAAACATCTTCCATAATTATTCTATTTCAATTTCATCAATTTCTTTCATCAACCTATCTGTTTCAGTAAGGGCAACAATTATCTTCATATAATGTCTTATGTCATCAATTTGAAGTTCTCTATCCTTTCTGTCTTTCAACCATTTTTGTGCCGGTTGATATCCTCCGATATAAAAGTTCCAAGCGACTTCAGGAACATCTTCAAAGTATTGGGTTTCGTTGATCATAACTTTTCCATTCACATACTTTGGTTTTCCAACAATATTTGTTCCTGTTTCAGGATATTTTGAAATGGGTTTATCTACAATAGGACTTTCCAATAAATGTATTTGTCTCAATTCACCACCTAATTTCACCAATTTCCAAAATGTTTCTTTGTCTTTTGGATAAGGAACTCTTGGGAAATCAATCTTCAGGAACTCTTTGTATTTTTCTCGGTAGATTGGTGAATGTAAGACCGCATAGATGTAATCTAAAATATCTATTGGTGCAAAAGTATCTTTGGTTTTTTCCTTTTCGCTGGTAAAGGTTAATCCTACTTTTTCTGCAATTTGATTGACTAATTCTATGTTGAGGTTGGGCGTTCTTTCTGTTTTTTGTCCAATATTTTGTTGAGCTAAATTTTCAGGAAATGTATAAAGTGGAAAAATATATGTTCCACCTCTGTTACTATACATTGTGCGTTCATCGACCATTCTATTTGTATAGAGAATATGGGAAAAATTAGTGTCTTGAAAAAACTGTCTCATCAAGCATATGCAGTCATTTTTTTGTCCGATAATGTGTTTAGAAACTATTTGTCTCGGATAAGCTACAATACCTTTACTTTTGCCAGTATAAAAACTAAATCTATAATCGAATGGCCTATACTGTTCTTTATGAATAATCACATTATTTTGAATATCCTTCTTTGCAAGTTCAATCGTCCAATCTCTCCCATCTTCAGGTAAATCATATTTTTTCTTTATTTCTTCTGCATTTAATGATTTAAAATCCTTTAGAACATTTTCTGCGTCAAGTTTATTAAAGTGAATATTAATAGCATCTCTTTTAGTTTGAATACCCGAATTACTTAATGGCATTAAATCAGCAATGCTTATATATTTTAAATAACCTTTATCAGTTGTTAAATCTTTTGAGGTAAAAAAGCAGTTATCATCATCACTTTTTATTGAATCCCAATTAATTGAATTTAGGAAATTTGAATTTAGAAAATCATATTTAAATTCTCTTTTTCCGAATAAATCAAAGTGCTGTATTGATTTATCAATACCTTTATTTTTAACAAATATGTTAATTGAAACACCTTGTTGAATATCAAAAACATTTTCATCCGCACCACCAAGCGGGTCTTTTTCTTTTTTACTTGAATTTCCGTGTAAATCTATTATGTAAATTTTGTCAAAACTTGAAACTAAATTCTTTCTCATTTGACGATGTGTAATACCATCAATAAAACTGTTATTTGAGATGAAAGCCAAAATTCCACTTCCATTCTTATCAATGAAATGTTGTCCGTATCTGATAAACTTTATATAATCGTCATCAAGGTTTATTTTTCTTTCGTTAAGATTCTTCTTATAGTCCTTAATAAGGTTTTGTATCCAATCTCCCTTATTAGTGCTGCTTACTGCATAAGGAGGGTTACCTATTACACACATAACAGGAGTATCCCTTTTTACCTGATTAGCTTGGTCTGCCTCATCTGACAGAAGATTCCCAAATAAAGTTCCTGAATCTGAGTTTGGTTCTTCCAACGAATTGGTTAGGAAAACTCGCAATCGTTGGTCTTTAGTTGGAACATATCCCGTTTCAGTCAATAACATATCTAATTTAAGATGTGCCATTGTATAAGATGCCATCAATAACTCAAACCCATTCATGCGAGGTATTAAATGATTTTCCACATAATTACTCCAAATACCTTGCATTCCTTCGTATTTCTTGTGAATGTGTTTGATGGTTTCTGCAAGGAAAGTCCCTGTTCCTGTGGCAGGATCTAACACCTGAACACGATGAACCTCCTTTTCAATTATTTTTCCCTGATAATTAACTTTGATTTTCTTCTTACTCGTGTCAGCCAATCCTTCAGGTAAATCAAATTCTGTTTTTAGAATATCATCCACCGCACGAACGATGAAACTCACCACAGGCTGAGGAGTATACCAAACACCTCTTGCTTTTCTCAATGAAGGGTTATAGGCACCTAAAAAGGTTTCGTAGAAATGGACAACAGGATCCTCTTGTTTAGTAGATTTTCCAAAGTTTTTCATAATTGAAGCCACATCAGATGCAAGGAACACATTTACCAATTCATCAACAATCCAAACCAAACGTTGATCCAATTGATTCCCCGTAAGTCCTATAAATAAATGACCCAAAAATGGATTACTTCTTGGTATTAAAGTAAGTGCTTCTTCTCTTGAAAATGTTGGTAAAGAAGGGTCGTGGTATCGTGCGGCAAACATTCCATAAGCAATGGTTTGTGAATATAAATCAGAATATGATTTATTATCAAGGTCGTGGATTAACATCCTTTGAAATGTCAACATTTGCCGTTTTAAGTTGGAAACCTCCTCATTTTGATCATCTTCATTTAAGGCGTTTTCAATTATTTCTGCCATTAAACGAGCCTTACCAGCCATCATTTCAGCCAATCTTGTCGGTGATTTAATGGTTATTGGTGTTTCATTCGTGAAATCTTTGACTAATTCTGAAAAACGATTAAAATTTTCAGAAACAGGAATGATTTTCTTATCATCAATTTGACCTATTGAAATTTTATTAACCAAGACACCATCTCGGTAAAAATGAAAATCAATATAATCAGTAATAATTAGATTTGATAATGCTGATTTATATCTGTCAAATTGTTCTTGATTTCCTGTTTTCTTCTTACCCTCAAGATCTTTATCACCAATATCTTTTGCTTCAATAAAACCAACAGGAATTTCTCCTCTTGTAATAATATAATCAGGAGCACCACAAGATTGTCTTTTAGGTTCGTTTGTCGCTTTAATTTCAGGGACTAATGATTCTAATAGATTTACTAAATCTCCACGAAAGGTGTGTTCTGTTGCATAACCCTGAGTATACCGTTGGTTAATTGTCTTTATGTAGTCGTTTAAATTCATCCTATTTCTATAATTGAAACCCCTAATATTTTACTTAATTTTTCTTTATTTCTTTTTGAAGGAATAAACTTACCACTTACCCAATTACTGATAGTGATCTCACTAACACCCATCTGTTGTGCGATGTATTTTTGTTTAAAACCGCTTCTCTTTATAAGATCTTTAATAATCATTACTTTTATAAAAATTAAAGTTTGAAAGTGTAAATATAGCAAACCGTTTCAAATATTTCCAACTTATACGATATGTAATATCGGCAAACAGAAACGTTATAATGGTTAAAATGTATTTGAGATGAATAGAGACGAGAAATTGAAAACATTCAAATGGATTAAGTTAAAACACTCTATAAGGTTTGTATATCTTAATTTACCATTTGACATTGATTCCTTCAAAGAATTTTATATTCAAAATCAATATTTTTTAGATGGAAAGGCACCGTCAGAAATTCATAAGGAATTTATCCACTACCAATTTATTCAACTTTGTAAGAAATGGATGGTTTATCCATGTTTGAATAAACAGGAAATAATAGATTTTTATGAGGAAGAAATGGATTCTTTATTAAGAGAAAATTGATTAATTATATTTTTACTTCCTCTTTAACATATTCTCTTCTGAGATCGTGTGGTGAGGGCTTCTAAACGGACGATTCACAATTAACGCGTCATGTTTTCTCAATCTTCCAGCCACGCTATGAATCTTCGTGGTTTCCAATGCTTCGTCTAAAGACAAAGGCGGTAATATAGAGGGAAGACGCTTCGCTAACATCGTCTTTCCCGCGCCTGGCGGACCAATGAGAATGAGGTTGTGTCCACCTGAAGCCGCAATTTCAAACGCGCGCTTTATATTTTCTTGTCCTTTCACATCGGTGAAATCCAACGCAAAATGCTGCGTCTGCAACGAATTAAATTTTTCTTTGAGGAATGGAAATTCTTCCAACTTTCCTTCACCCTTGAAAAAATTTACAACGTCTAAAATGCAGGGCGAACCATAAATTTTCAATCCATCAACCACCGCACATTCCGGAGCATTTTCATTGGGAACAATAATCCCTTCGAAGCCATCGCGCTTCGCTTGAATGGCCATGGGCAAAACACCCTTAATCGGACGAATACTTCCGTCCAAAGACAACTCACCCATGATAATATATTTCGAAAGGGCTTCATTCGGAATTTGTTCGGTTGCTGCTAAAAGACCCAGTGCAAGGGGTAAGTCATACGCCGTTCCTTCTTTTCGAATATCCGCTGGTGCCATGTTAATGGTGTAATTCCGAATGGGATTCTTCATTCCTGAATTCGTGAATGCCGCACGAATGCGCTGCTGCGCTTCTTTCACAGAGGGATCCGGAAGTCCAACCATGTTCACCAACGTTCCTTTGTCGGCATGAACTTCAATCGTAATGAGATAGGCATTCACGCCGTAAACAGCGCTGCCAAATGTTTTTGCAAGCATAATTTTTTTCTTGCAAATGACATTTCAATAAAACGAAAAAGCAAGAAAGTCATATGCCATAACCTTCTTGCTTCTCTTCCTGAAACCCTCTCTAAACAAGCGTTTCAGGACATTTTATGTTGAAATAACTACCTTAAGACTTCTTCACGAACTTCGTTAAAATCACAATTTGTTGTCCGTCTACCTTTCCTTCAATCTGCTCCACGTTGTCGTGAACCAAACGAATGTTTCTTACTGCAACACCCACGTTCGCTTTCACCTGAGAGCCTTTTACTTCCAATGTTTTAATTAACGTAACGGTATCTCCACTTTGCAAAATGGTTCCGTTCGAATCTTTGTGAAATTGAATTTCACCAGAATCCTCTTCGTCTCCTGCAGCGAGCGCCCACGTCAATTGATCTTCTTCCAAATACAACATATCAATCGCATCTGCTGCCCATGAATTTGTTTTCAAGCGATTCAACATTCTCCATGAAACAACCTTCACAGCAGGTACTTCACTCCACATGCTTGTATTCAAACACTCCCAATGATTAGCATCTAGCGCAACGCGTTTTTCCAATTGCGCCTTACACACTTCACAAACTAAAATGCTTTCGTCTTCATTTCCATCTGAATGCGGAGGAACTTCGTAAACCGATAAACTTTCCTTCGATTCGCACAATTCGCAACTTCCGTTGCCGCGCGCATTTAACTTTTGTTCTGTTGTCATTTCTTTAGTTAGTCAATATTTCTTTCAATGAAGTCTATAAAACTATGAATGACTTTAATATGAATTTCTTGAATGCGATCTGCGTATCCCATCCATGGAACACGTACCTCGAAATCGCACAGAGGAGCTAGTTTACCGCCGTCTTTTCCCGTTAGAGCTATGACCATCATTCCTTTGGCTTTAGCGGCTTCAGCTGCCTTAATCACGTTTGCAGAATTACCGCTGGTTGAAATGGCCAACAAGACATCGCCTTCATTTCCGATGGCTTCCACCATGCGCGAAAAAACGAAATCGTAGCCATAGTCATTTCCAACACACGACATGTGTGAAGGATCTGAAATGCTCATAGCTGCAATTGCAGGACGGTTGTCCCGATATCTTCCTGAAAGCTCTTCAGCGAAATGCATGGCATCGCACATGCTTCCACCGTTACCGCACGACATGATTTTCTTGCCCAACTTTAATTGGGAAGACATGCACTGTGCGCTATTATTTACGGAAGTTAAAAAGTCAGGAGACGCTAGCAATTGCGAAAGCAACTGATGCGCTTCTTCAAAATGTTTCTGAACGATCATGCTGCGAATTTACAGCAATCATTGCATAGGTATGTATTTGAAATCGCGAATAACCACTTCGTGTGTCAATCCGTTGTTCGGACCAATAGCCGAAAACGGCAATGTCCAAAAATTCATTCTACAATTCGTGGTTGCTCCTGGAGCAGGAATTACTATCGGCTGGGAAACTAAACTGCCGTCTTGTTTCACTCGCGGAGGATTGTTTAAGTTGAACGACCACGTAGCAATTGGTGTAGCATTTTCATAATCGTCACCCGCATAACTGTACCACGTGATAAGCGTGTCTGTCCAATTGAATAAGTGCGTCGTTACTCCCTTCAAAATATCTGGATCAATGAAATTCTCGCGCGTTCTTTCTGGATAAAAAGTTCCAAAACTAACTGGCTGCACAGAAAACGTTGTTGGCTCTTCTGCTGTAGCATCTCCCCATTTCGAAAACTCAATGTCTACCTCACTGTTTCCTTCCGTTAACATGGTATTGTTATCCCACGTAAATAATCCGAAAACTACGTTTTCAGAAAACGACATTGGATCTGCTTGTATGGTGAAGATGTAAGTACCGTAACCCAAGTTGTCTTGACCAACCACTTCCGAAGAATACCAAGTATCATTGTGCTTCGCAATGGTTAAGTGCAAGTATCCATTTTCGTCAACCCATACATCGTCGTACAAGCGCGAAAAATTGTTTGGTCCGGGACCAACAGGCGTATTGCTGTACTTAATGTCCCACTTGCGTCCTGCGAAGTCTACCACATCGCCTTGACGCGCTAACACATCTTCCGGATCCGATTGTTTGCAAGTCACCAACGTGAACACTGCCAATAACAAAAGCAACAAATTTCTTTTCATTTTATTCAATAATTAATCTCTTAGTTAACGAACCCACGTGAAACTGAAAAGCACCCGGTTCGAAAATCGGCTGAGCATCTTTGCAAATGAATTTCAAATCTTCTTTCGAAAGAGAAAACTCAACGCTGCGCTTTTGCTTCGGCGCCAATTCAATTTTTTGAAAGGCTTTTAATTTTTTTACGGAAGGAGTAATGGAGGCTACTTCATCGGTTGCAAAAAGCAACACACTTTCCTTAACCGAACGTTCGCTCGGGTTTACCACATCTAAGCGAATGAATATTTCTCCGCCCATATCTTCACTTTCATAACTCACTTGAAGATTCTCGTATTGCACATTCGAATACGACAATCCGTAACCGAATTCCCACTGTGGTTGAAACGCTTTGTTACCGAAGTCCTTATCGAACGTCTCGGTGTATTTGTGATCATAGGTTGAAGTTCCAACTTGATACTTCGGATACGTGAACGGAAGCTTTCCGCTTGGATTCACATCACCGAAAAGAATATTCGCCAATGCATCTGCACCGAAATCGCCCGGCTGATAAGCCATAACAACAGCAGAACATCCGTCAACAATGTCACGAACAATGCGCGGTCTGTTTTCAACCAACACCAACACAACAGGTTTACCAGTTGACTGCATCATCTTCACATAATCCTGTTGCGCTTGCGGGAGTTCTAAATCGTAAATGTTTCCTGGTAATTCAGTACTTGGCAATTCTCCCACACAAACCACAATAACGTCGGCATTCACAGATCCTTTCAACGAACCCCCATAAATGATATTCATACTCTCTAAACCACAGCCTTCCTCAAAAACAACATTCTTGTTCTTGCTTAACAATGCCTCGTAAATGGTATTCTTCGAAGCATCATCGAACTGTGCATCTGTTCCTTGCCATGTGCGCGTCCATGCACCATTCAACAACGTCATGGAATTCGCAGCCGGACCAGTCACAAAAATCTTCGCGTCTTTCTTCAATGGAAGAATGTTGTTCTTGTTTTCAAGAAGGGTAATACTCTCTTCTGCTGTGTGCAATGCTGCAGCCTTGTGTTCTTCTGAAGCAAATTGAGGAAACGCTGCAACGCTTGGTGGCATTGCATTTTGGAACAATCCCAATTTCTCTTTCGTCTCCAAAATTCTTCTTACACTCACATCCAAACGCTCCACAGAAATTCTTTCTTCCTTCACCAATTCAATTAAATACTTTGTGAAGTCGTAATCGTTTGGCACCATGCACATATCTATTCCAGCCATAACAGCTAAGTAGGTCGCTTCTTTCAAATCAACTGCAACGCGGTGGTTCTTCACCAACTTAATAATGTCTTCCCAATCGGTAACAGCAAGTCCTTTAAAGCCCATCTCTGTGCGCAACAAATCGATCAAGATTTTCGGATTCGCATGAACAGGAATTCCGTTAATCTCGCCGCTGTTGATCATGACAGTCAGAGCTCCTGTATTGATAGCAGCTTGAAAAGATGGACGATAAATTTCACGCAGTTCAATGTCTGAAATAATTGCAGGTGTGCGATCGAATCCTGTGCGCGTTCCGCTGTAACCCAAGAAGTGCTTCATGCAAGCCGCAACGTGAAGGTTGTCTACAGCAGAGCCGTTTCCACCTTGATAGCCGCGAACCAAAGCACTTCCAAACACACTGCATACATATGGATCTTCACCAAATGTTTCAAAGAAACGCGACCAATTCTTGTTTCTTCCAACATCTAAAACAGGAGAGAAATTCCAAGGAATACCAGCCGCACGTGTTTCATACGCTGTGATTCTTCCTCCCTCTTCGGTTAGACTCGGATTGAACGTAGCAGCTTGAGCCAATTGTTGTGGAAACAACGTTGAACCCGTTACATAGTTCGCACCGTGAATGGCATCTATTCCATAAAGAATAGGAACCTTCAATCGTGTTTCAGTTGTTGCTACTTTTTGAATTCCGCCAATGATTTCATGCCACTGCTCGCGCGGATACGCATGTCCACCACAATTCAAAATAGATCCAACATGATAGTCCACTAAAGCTTGATGAAGCTTCGTTGCATTCAAACGATGAGGCTCTGTAAGCTTGTATATTTCTCCTTCGCAAACAACATCAATATTCAACTGCGTCATTTGCCCCACTTTCTCTTCAATAGTCATTGAAGAAAGAAGCAAATCAACATTTGAAACTTTCTTAGGATTAAGAATATCTTTCTGCGAAGAACACGATACATTCGTTGCAACAAGTGCAAGCATTAAAACCGATTGAAAAATATTTTTTGAAGTCATTTTCATTCGAATGAAATTATAGGAAGTTCAACTTTCAACTTACCCCACAACGAAGGATTCGTGTTGAAATTTTCATTGTTCACTGAATTCCAGCGTCTCTGAAAGTCCCGCGCATCTTGATTTGTAGATTGGTCAATGGCAAATTCAATGTCGTATGTTGAATTATTTTTCCAAGGCGAAACGCCTAATTCGCTCCAAGGAATAACACATTCAAAAACATATTTATTTTGAAGTGGCTTCACTGAAATTTGGGCTTTAATATTCTTCTCACGCGACCAATCGTAGACGTCGAAATTTCCTCCCATCTTTATTCCAACGTGACGGTCGCCTTCGTAAAACATCATGCGCTTATCGCTGATTCCAGTCTCTGAGGAGAAGGCGATTTCGATTGCATCTCCATTCCAAATGTCTCTTCCGTTTTGCATGTTTCTACACGGAGAAACATCTTCAATTTCACCACCGATGTACAATTCTTTTTCGTTCCAATTTAAGTAGATCACTGAACCATCGATGTTTGCTTTCGCCACATACTGGCCACCTTCAATAAATCCGTCGTTCACCCAACCGTAAGACTTCGTCACAACAAGTGTGTTCGGTTCCTTCGGTTTGAAAGGAATAATCTTACACTCGTCAACGAACACCGTTCCATTGGATTCGAATTGAATAAGCATTTGCTTCACGGTTCCGCCATCTAAATTCCAACCTTCAAATTGAAAATCTACTAAGGGTATTGTAACTGTTCTCCAAGAAGTATCCACTATTCCACCTTCCACATAACCGCTTGTAACACCTATCCAAGCTTGTGTTCCAGCGTAGTCTTCCAACGCCATGGCCCAAGGCAATCCTTTCATGGAACCCTCTTGCGTTTTTACTTTGAATGAAATAGCAGCACTGTTTTCAATGGACCCCAAATCCTTTCCACTCCAATTCGCCCAACCAATTCCAAGACCCAACCAAGGACATCCTCCTGCTTGTTTGTTCCATGTAAATTTCATGGCGCCCGTTCCAGAGTATACTTCTTTTCGTTCTGAAGTAACAGTAAGACAAGCCGGACTTGGCGTGAACCAAATCTCTGAAGTGATGTCGTCGTTGAAAATTTCAGTCAATTGAAATCCATTGACATCCTTCGCTTCCACAACGAGAACTTCATTTTCATAAAGCGCAAGTTCCTTAACGGTAACGCAGCTCGAGAATAAAAGAAGTACAGACCAAAATGCGTATTTCATATGGAGAAATTAAGGCTCTAAAGCAGACCCTTCGGTGAATATGATGTAGTCTAACCATGTCTTTGAATATCCAGATGTTGGATTAGCTAAGAACAAAATAGACACTTCAATAATTTTATTTGGCTCGTGCAATCCGTTTCCAATTGGACCGGAAGCAGCGCCATTCACCAAAGTTGGAATGTTGTCGTAACGCTGAGAAATCTTAGACCATCCGTTCGCTGCTAAACTCACCTGAATCGAATACATATCTTCCGATCCGGCAGAGTACATGCCGTCTTGGTTATCGTCTTCTTTAATCTGAAAAAGCACCAGGCCATTGTCAATGCCAGCAGGCTTGTACAACATCGTGTTGAAATACAAATTCGATGGATTACTTGTCAAAGGATAGTATGTCGATCCGTAAGCACTTCCAGGCATATTCACTAAACCAATTAACCAGTCCCAAGAAACAGCACCAGCCATTTCATAGTAACGTCCACCTTGCGCTGCGTTGTTGTTGGTTTGAACGGCGAAGCTCATATTTGCACCACTTTGAACGTAGGTGTTCCAACCGCTGTTCAAACCGTTTTCAAAATCTGCTGCAACGAATCCTTCATAAATCTTCGACCCCACAACCGTTAATGTATCGTGTAACGTATCTACAACTCCAACTATTGAAAGTTGCACTGCGCAATCTTCTGCGCGAAACATTGGAAGATCCGTTGTGGTTCCGGTCCATGTTGCATTCGATGCGTCTATGACATTCGAGAATCCCGTGAAACGCTTAACCGCTCTAGACTGCAACCCTTTCACTTCCACGGTCCAATCAACGTTCTTCGAAAACGCTGCAGTAAACGCAGTTGATTCTCCGGTTGAGAAATTCACGTTTCTATTGGTTATATCCAACGGTGTTACCAAGGTGAATTCACCGTATAAATCAACCAATGAAGGTCCTTCAAATTCATCGTCTACCTTACACGATGTGTAAAGCAATGAAGCGAATAGTAAAAAATAAATCGACTTTTTCATATTAAAAATTCATTTGATAAAGTAACATAAATTGACGAACACTATAGTTCTGCGTTGCATCGAAAGCATCGGTATTCTTGAAGTTCGAAAGGTTCACAGATAAACTTGACTTGTCTGAAAAACGGTAACGAACACCGGCAGCTTGCATGAATTCAATTCCTTCTGTCTGGTATTCCTTGAAGTTATAAATCTCAGAGAAATTATTGCGAACAGAGGTGTAATCGAATCCGTTGAATTTGATTTGCTGAACACCCAACATCAAATCCCAGTTTTCCCAGAATTCGTATTCCATTCCCACCGAGAAAATTTGTGTTGAAAGATCTACCGCACGAACATTCTCTTCCGCTTCGCGAGAAGTATTGTCGTTTCTGAAACGAACAGTCACGTCGAACAACTTGTCCTTACTCCCGAATCGTTGACTCACGTGAGCAACCGCTTTAACTTCTGAACGCATGAACTTTCTAGGAACAAATGTTCCTTCACCGCGTGTCTCTTGCAACATCAATTGTGTGGCAGAAACTTCCAGAATTTTTGAAGGAATAACATACTTGGCATTCACCGTTAATCCCTGTCTGTTCGGCGTAGCGGTTCCGTATGGAGTAATGTTATCGTACTTCGGTTGCGTTAACATTAGGTTTGAAGAAAGCTGACGGTTGTAAGCGTTAGACTCACGCATTAAATCGAATGCTGTTAAATTTCTTACCACTTGGTCATTGGTAATCCTTCCGAAAGAAGAGGGCTGATAGTTGTAATTCACGCGCTTCGTTTGAGCACCTGGACTGCGGAAATCTGAACTTACATATTTCCATCCCGCTTCAATACTTAGTCCTTTCGACGTGTTATCGCCCATCCACTTCGCATCGAAAATCTTTCCATTCGTTTCTGGTGAATCTTCAAAGTTCTTGTAGTAAGTCTTTGAAGTACCTGCTTCAACATTCACTCTCATTTTCCAGTTGGAAAAATCCTTCTTCAACAATAACGTTCCGGTAGTTACTGGATTGTGGAAAGTGCTCAGATTTCGTGATGTTCCTTCAATGTCGAAAAGAGTAACGTGATTCACTCCAACTTCAAGGAAGTTACTTTGAACCAAGTTCACATTGTATCCCGCGAATAAACGATCGTTAATACTTCCGAAATCTGTAGTTCTAACGCGTGTAGCAACCGTATGAAATTGTAACTCTTTTACAAATTTCGAAAACTGCAATCCGAATTCTGCTGCTGCTCCTTGTTGTCTCCAAGAGCTATCTGCCGCATAGAAATTATCGTAATTCATTAAGCGCGTTTGTTGTTGAAACACAACTGGACCTTGCGTAATAATTTCTTGTTGTGTATTCGAAAGCGTGTAAGGTGAAAGCTTGTAGTTAATGTCACCCAATTGGTAGCGAACTATTCCTCCTGCAACACCTTTGATGTACAATTGACGAATGTCAAAACTAACTCCCGAACCCCAGAACCCGCCGTAGTCGTTGCGCACACGCACCATTCCATGAATTTCGGTGTTTTTATTCGGACGAATATTCATTCCCAAATCAACGAGCGTATGACCGCTGTTCATGCGTGGAATAGTCACGCTGTCACTAATCATTTGACCAGGAACTGTATCATTAGTCTGTGGAATATTTATTTTATCACCATAATAAAGTCCACGTGCAGCGCCAGTGAACACGACCTTTCGTACATCTTTTTCTTGGGCTGAAACAAACTGTGTTGCAAAGAGAGCAACAATTCCGAAAACGATATGTAATTTATTTTTCATTAAAAAAACGCTTTTAATTCAACCACTAATTCTCTTCCATTGAAATGATCTAACGAGAAACTTTTGTCTTCGAAAGAGAACCAACGGTGACGCAAATAAAGTCTTGTGTTTCTGCCCAATTCAACATCTACGCCCAGTCCATATCCCTTTCCGAACTGATTACGCGGTCTTCTAGAAACCTCGTCGATGTTGGTTAAGTAATTCGCAATGGTTCTCTCATATCCGATGTAACCGTTCAGCATAACCAAAGGTGTGAGTTCATAGTACACTTCCAATTCGGAAGAGTATTGACGAACATAAGCCTTCTCGTTGGTTACAACAATGGGTGAGAATTTTCTTCCTGCACTTTGCATTTGCAACAACGAAAACAAAAACACTTTATGCGCTCCAATTTTTCCTTGATATTTCATTTGTGCTTCTGCCACATTGAAGTGCTTTTTATTCACTACCACACCCGAGCTATCATCTGATAGTTGAACAGATTCATAGGTGTCTCTGTATATGTCTGAATATCTTCCGTAAGGCCCCACATTCGCAGGATATTGCCAACGCCAGAAACGCGAGCGCGTTACACTGTTTACGGGATGTCCGTATGTAATAATTGCAGCAGCCGCTTCTAATTCTGACGAAGCTCCCATACCGCCACTAAACTTAAATTTCTTCGTTCCCCATTGAACATTCAAATTCAAACCTTGACGGTTGTTGGTCATTTGACCCAAGCGTATCATGGAACTTCCGAATGGCTGCAATAGAGAAGAACTACCAATACCTCCAGCAGGAATCTCATTGGCTGCATATTCCTGAGTTGCTGTATTCCAAAAAATAGCTGTGTTGTTAAATACTCTAGGACTTAAACGAAACGCATGAACTTCTAAAATAGGCCTTGATCCAACAACAGGTGTAGACCAACGCAATTGAAGTGCCTCGCCCCATTTTCCCTGATGTCTTGGACTGTAATATTTTCCAACTCCCATTTCCGCTTTAAGCGTATGACCTTTGATGTTGGTCACACCTTCGAAAGTAATTACGTTCAGCCCAAAAGCCTCACGCGCAAGGCTATCTGTATAGTTAACACTGTTGAACGTATTCAACGCCAAGAAGCCATTTTTCTTTCCTTTGTGGAGTAGTTTTCCTCCGTATGAATAATTTGGAACCACAGAGAAACCGCCATTGATTTCACTTTTTCCTACCATTCCTAAAAAATAAAAATTCTTAGGTAATTCCTTTCCTTCTATCACCGCACCTTGAAAGGCTCGATTTCCCCATCGCGAATCTTGGTCTATGCTTCCTTGATCGAAATATTGCTGATATCTTGAAGCAGCGCTGTTGCCCATAGGATCCCAGGGATTTCTTTCGAACAACATAAAACGATTGTAACCTCTGAAAGATCCGAAGGTCAAATCGGAAATACTCAACCATTGAATACCTCCCACGCGCACACCCCATTGTCCGTATTTCGTTTTGAAATTACCGTACAAATTCATTCCCAACATAGTTCCCAAGTTTCCACCTAAAGCAACAGTTCCTAGAGGCTTTTGAATGCTTGGACGAAGTGAATCGGCCACCTGCGCTCCGTACGATGGATTGATCACACCATTCAAAAATTGAAACATGCGCAAGTCGAATCCCCAACTTGATTTGTCTGAAAATTGTCCTGCGACATTCACCAATAAATTCGGCAGCTGCTCATCGTCACCAATGAAAAAACTACGTGGAAGAACTGTATCTGTTGGAATCGTTCGTTGATAAGGGTTATTCTGTTTGGTGTAGGTTCCGAAAAAACGATAGAACCCTGAAACACTTATCTTTCCTGGGGTTAGAGAATCCTTCTTCGGATAAAGTCCGTATGAAGAAGTGAGGTTGTCAACCTGTCCCCACGCAACATTCCCTTCAACCAAAAAAAGAAGAGCCAAGAGAGAAAATAGATATTTGAATTTACGATTCATTCGGTTTAAGGTTGAAATTCGATTGGTTTGAAAGAGACTGCTCTCTTCGGCGCTTGTCCCGCTTTTCTCGGCATCACATAAAACGGAACATTCGTATAAGCGTAATGACCGTTTCCATCTACTGTCTCAAAAAATAATCGATACGCACCCTCAGTTGAAGGAGCGAAAAACTTAGCGCTGTTTGTTGTTTTCTTTTTGAATAGTCCGGCAATAGGAGTTGGTGCACTTTCCGCGTCTCCACCCGATTTAATGTCACGACTTTCTGGAACGATCACCCAAGATGTCTGCAATAAATCGTTATCTGAATCTTTTACAAAAGCTTTTGCATCATAGATTTCATCGGCTGTCAAAGCTATAAATTCACCTTTCTTTTTTCCATTTACTAAAAGAGAGTCTAAAACAGGGGTTCTGTTTTTTACAGTTCCTGGTCTCCAAATATCTTGAAGTGCTTCCACCGCTTCAGATGAATTTCCTTCTGCAGAAAATAATCCGTACCATGTTGAAGTGGTCTCTTGCTTATGTCCCCACAGGAAAACATAAGAACCGATGCAATAATCTTTATCGGCTTGAATTTCGTTGGCTAAACGCTCTTTATATGACTTAGCCTTTTCTGAACTGCTTTGTTCAATTGGGGCGCCCCATTTTGTCTTCGCAACTTCCCAGTGTCCATTCGGACCCCATTCGGTTATCATATAAGGACCCTGCCATCCGAAATTGCGAATGTTCTTCCGAACGCCTGCAATATCGCCATAGGTGTTCACGCAATAAATGTCAATTTCCGGGGCATCCCGAAGAATTAATTTCACTTCCTTATCATCTAATCCCGCTGTTACAGTGGAGGTTGGGTGGTTGTGATCCACTTCGTGAATGAATTTCGCAATATCGTTAATAGCGGCCCACACGCGTGTGTTGCTGTAAAAAAGATCCACCTCATTACCGATACCCCACATGAGCAAAGCCGGATGATCTTTAAATTGAAGAATTACTTTTTTGAAACCTTCGAGTTGCGCTGCAACTTTCTTTTCGTCGTTGTAATCGAATCCATGACGCTCGTGTTGAACCCATAAGCCTAGCATGACTGTTAGTCCCTTTGAGTATGCTTCGTCCAAAATTTCCTGAGCATTGTCAGTACTCCATGTGCGAATTGAGTTTCCACCTATTTCTACAAGTTTGTCGAGTTGAACATTTCCACCTGCTCCGCGAACTTCATAAGGCTTTGCATTTCGCAAAAGATGCCATGTCCCCATTTCGTCTTGAGTCACTGTCACTGGAATAGCGCCTCCTCCAAAGAAAACGCCGTCAGTCTGGGCCATGCCGTCGGAGGCATTTAAGAAAAGCGCCAAGACAATGAACAAGCAGATTAGATTAATGTTTTTTATCATAAATTCATTTCAGTTGAAGGAATCAGTGGCAAAGTACATAACATTTGACAAAACATTCACACATTAAAACAAAAGTATTAAAACCTTTTTGTATAAAGTACAATTTCTCTAAATTAGCAAAAAACTAGACCATGAAAAAATTTCTATTCGCCTTACTTTCATTTTTTTCTATGAGCGCAATGGCTCAAGTAGATATAACCTTTCAAGTAGACATGAACGGTGTATCCGGATTCACTGCGCCTGAAGTTAACGGCACATTCAACGGCTGGTGCGGAAGCTGCGCGCCGATGAGCGATGTGGACGGCAATGGCGTTTGGGAATTAACAATCTCGTTAGCTCCAGGAGCCTACGAATACAAATATTCATTCGATAACTGGGCTGGACAAGAAACGTTAATTCCTAATAGTACATGTACAAACACTACTTTTTCGCCTCCTAATAAAACATACACTAATCGTGTGCTTAGCGTTTCTGTTCCAGAGATTTTACCGGTTGTATGTTGGGGAAGTTGTGTAGCATGCGGGCAATCGACTGGTCCGTATTACATTATGTTTGTTGTTGACATGGGTGCTAGCGGAGCAACATTCACTACACCTGAAGTGAACGGAACATTCAACAACTGGTGCGGAGGTTGTGCCCCAATGAGCGATAGCAATGCTGATAATATTTGGGAAATTAATATCCCGCTAAACGAAGGGGTGTATGAATACAAGTATGCCTATGACACTTTTACAGAGCAGGAGGTACTTACTGTTGGAGATCCTTGCACAGTTACAAGTTCTGGTTTCACGAACAGATTTTTAGATGTTACAGGGACGCTTGTAATGGACACGGTTTGTTGGGGAGAATGTTTAAGCTGCGGAAGCATAAATGTGAACGAAGAAAATACTGACGGGTTTTCAATTTACCCGAACCCCATTCAAAATTCGTTCATGATTCAAAGTGCGAACTTGGTGAAATCAATTACTATCCTCGATAACACAGGAAAAAGAATTGAAATGCCTATCGTTGCTTTAAACAACAACGTTCAAGTGAACACAGAATCTCTTCCAACAGGAATTTATCATGTGCAGATAGTAACTGCAAACGGCGCTAGCACTCAGCGTTTCGTGAAGTTGTAAAGAATATTAGAACTCGAAAACAAACCCTTTGTCGCGATACTGCTTAAACAGTTTCGCGTCGAAGCGGTATAAGCTCGAAGGACGATGACGCACATTTTGTTGCGATTCGTCCAATCTTATTAAGAATTTCAATCCATTGATTTTCTTTCTGAAATTACCCTTATCGAATTCCCGTTGCAAAATCGTTTCGAAAATTGCCTGGAATTCCGTGAGGGTAAATTTTTCTGGAAGAACCATACTCCAGAGTGGCTCTGCTACAATGATATCTTTTAACGCTCTATAGCTTTCATTCAATATTTCCTTGTGATCGAAAGCCAATTTGGGCATACGCTTAATGCTGTGCCATTTCGTTTGCTTCGCCCATTTAGATGGAAGCGGATTAATATCCATGAGCTCAACTAGAGCAATGTATCCCACGGTAATTACGCGACCCAATGGATGGCGATTCACTTTTCCGAAGGTATGCACTTGTCGCATTGCCACGTCAGACAGCGAAGTAAGGTCGTTCAACACACGTTTTGCAGAATCGTCTAGGTCTTCAAATGGATATACCAAGTCACCTGGAAGTGCCCAGTAATCTTGGAAAGGATCGGTTCCTCTTTGAATGAGCAACACTTTCAGTTCTCTTTCATGGTAACCGAAAATGACACAGTCAACAGAAAAAGCCGACTTGAAAAACTCGTCAATTGGAATTGAATAGATATCGTCTTGCTCTATTCTTGTCTTTGCTATTTTTTTCGAAATGGCCATTGCACAAATTTGAGCGAAATAAATGACATTTATTGGGACTTTTTGTAAAAACTACAATTTTTTTTTGAAAATAGTTCTTGTCTAATGTACAATTACTCTATATTCGTGCTAACCTTAAAAATAATTAACTAAATATGAAAAAGATTTACATACTTTTTTTGCTATTAACATCCTTCCTGGGAGCTAAGGCTTACAATGTCACGTTCAGCGTTGACATGAGCAATGTTTCTGGGTTCTCTGTAGCAAATATTAATGGCACCATGAACACTTGGTGCGGCGGTTGCGCTAGCATGACTGATGCAAACGGTGACAACATTTGGGAAATTACCCTAGACCTAGCGGCCGGTACTTATGAGTACAAGTTCACCGCAGATGGCTGGAATCAGCAAGAAAACCTGACTCCAGGTTCTATTTGCACGATTACAGGAGGTGGCTATACAAACAGGGTCATTACTGTTACTGCTGACACAGTGGTCTCAACAGTATGTTGGGGAAGCTGTTACGCTTGTGGAGTTCCAACACCAAATCACGATGTTACTTTTCAAGTAGATATGCAAAACGTAACTGGCTTTAATACTCCCGAAGTTAAAGGGTCATTCAACGGATGGTGTAGCCCCACCTGTAACCCAATGAGCGATGCAAACGGTGACAACATCTGGGAAGTTACACTTAGCCTACCTGAAGGAAACTACGAATATAAGTTTGCTTACGACGATTGGACGGGCCAAGAAATGTTTACACCTGGGTTGCCTTGTACAGTAACGAGTAATGGTTACACGAATAGAAAACTTAGCCTTACAGCGAACACCACTCTAAATGTCGTTTGTTGGGGTAGTTGCGAGTCTTGTTCAGTAATTACCGGTTGTACAAACCCAAATGCCGTGAACTACGATGCAGCAGCTAGTTCCGACAACGGTTCTTGTTTGTATGCAACCAACTTCAATGTTGATATGAATTGCACAGATCCTTTCACCAATGTATACATTACAGGACCATGGTGCGGATGGTGCGGTGCTGAAACCTATAACATTCTTACCGATGCAAACGCTGACGGATTCTTCAATGTTACCCTTAACCTTCCTGCTGGAAACGTTGAGTACAAATACATGGTAGACAACTGGGCTTCTCAAGAGAACCTTGTAGACGATGTTCAAAACGGCGGTACATGCGCTCCTGTGACTGACGGTGTAAACTACGCAAACAGACAAATTGTAGTTGGTACAACAACCAATGATACCTATGGAAAATGTTCTTCATGTGATGGCGTTGTTGCTGATCCATGCGACATTTTAACTTTACCTTTCGATGACGCTAGCTCACTTTCAAACTGGTCAACTGTTGCAGATGCAACGCTACCAGAAGCAAGTCTGACTTGGGACGCTTCAGGAGCGCTTCGTTTAAGCGGATTAAACTCAGCAACAGATATCGGAAGAGCATATATCTTCCAATACCTAAACAACGCGGTCAACTACAACGGAAACACTACTGTTCAACTTGATTTCGATGTGAAGTCTGTTGGTCCTCTTGTTGGAACTGCTTTGCACCTTCTAACTGAATTCCCAGGAACAGGTGTTACAAATACCTTCGATATTCAAAACGGTGGTCTAAATGAAAATACTTGGACTCACTACACATACTCATTCAATAACGTAGCAGCCGCTTCTAACTTCCGTATGCATTTCAACATGGCTGCTGGAGCATTCCTTGGAGCAGGTGGTACTTTATTGGTTGACAATATTAAATTGAATTGTTATACTCCAGTAGTTATCGCTGGATGTACTGACCCAACTGCATTGAACTACAACGCAGCGGCTACTGAAGACGATGGTTCTTGTACCTACCCAGTAACGTACAACGTAACATTCCAAGTAGACCTGAACGGCAGTGGCCTTTCAAACGCTTCCGTAAACGGTCTATTTAATGGTTGGTGCGGCTATTGTGCACCCATGTCAGATGTAAACGCAGACGGAATTTGGGAAATTACAGTGCCTTTCAATGCAGGAACCTACGAATACAAATTCACCGCAAATTCTGGAAATAATTGGGAAAACCTAACTCCTGGATCTACATGTACGATAACAACTGGAATTTATACCAATCGTTTGTTAACTGTAACTGGAGATGTTACTTTGCCTGCAGTGTGTTTTGGATCTTGTTTAGCATGTAATCAAGCGCCGGTGACCTACCCCATTACATTCCAAGTAGACATGCAAAATGTTACAGGATTTACAACTCCAACAGTAAATATTTCTCTTGACGATTTTTGTGGAACCTGTCACCCACTGACAGATGCCAACAGCGACGGTATTTGGGAGACAACCTTAAACCTTGAAGCTGGAGACTACGAATACAAATTCGCTTACGACAACTGGACTGGACAAGAAGAACTAACACCTGGTTCTCCTTGCACTTTGACAACTGGTATATTCACTAATCGCACTCTAGCAGTTTCTGCCGCAAGTACTTTACCTGTTGTTTGTTGG
Source organism: Flavobacteriales bacterium (assembly GCA_044354975.1). Lineage (GTDB taxonomy): Bacteria > Bacteroidota > Bacteroidia > Flavobacteriales_D > Sanyastnellaceae > CAIZGX01. The sequence continues at coordinate 6,613 of JBIKZA010000028.1, read as the reverse complement.
GGAAGCTGTTCTGAATGTGGAAGCACTGCAACTCCTGTTGACGTTACCTTCCAAGTAGACATGTCGCAATACATTGGTTCTTTCACCACTCCTGAAGTGAACGGTACGTTCAACAACTGGTGTGTAGGTTGTGCTCCAATGTCAGATGCTAACGGAGATAATAAATGGGAAATCACCATTCCATTAATACCTGGTACATACGAATACAAATTCGCATACGATTCTTGGCTTGGACAAGAGAATCTTGTTGACGGTTCAACTTGTACAATCACAACTGATGGTTTCACCAACCGTACAATCACGGCTATCGATGCTGAAACTCTTCCTGCTGTATGTTGGGAAAGCTGTGAGTTGTGTCCAGATTTCGTAAACGAATCTTCAAACACAATCTCTGTTTATCCGAACCCATCAAACGGAAACATTCGTATCAACAGCAACCTTGCTCTTCCTTACAACATCGAAGTATTCGATCTATCAGGAAGAAAAGTTCAAGACATGAAAGTGTTCCAATCAAACACTGAAATCAATTTGGAAAACCTTGCAAAAGGTGCTTACCAAATTAGAGTTTCAAACAACTACAATAGCGTTCGTGAGACCGTTATTATCAAGTAATGAAGTTTAGATTTCTATTGTTCGTCTTTGCGTGTGGCCTAGGCCACGCGCAAGGGCAAACATGGAACCTCATCTGGTCCGATGAATTCAATGGAACTACTATTGACAATACCAAATGGACTCATGAGCTAGGCACAGGCGATTGGGGTTGGGGGAACAACGAACTTCAATACTACACCGCCAGCACTAACAACAGTTTTGCAGCCAACGGTGAGCTTCACATTCTTGCCAAAGAGCAAGTCATTAACACCAGCGATTATTCTTCCGCTCGACTAATTACCAAAGACAAATTCTCTTTTCAATATGGAAAAGTAGAAGGTCGTTTGAAGGCACCTGCTGGACAAGGCTTATGGCCTGCATTCTGGATGCTTGGACAAAACATTAGCTCTGTCGGTTGGCCGCAATGCGGCGAAATTGACATTATGGAACACGTGAACAACAACGCCTACGTTAACGGCACCGTTCACTACAACAACAACGGGCATATATACCAAGGCGGTCAATACTACACGAACGTCGAAGATTATCACGTTTACTCAATTGTTTGGAATACCTCTTCCATTCGTTTTTATGTAGATGGAAATATCTACTACACGAAAAACATCTTGAACAACGTAGCTGGAACCGAAGAATTCCACAACGAATTTTTCTTCATCCTGAACGTTGCAGTTGGTGGAAATTGGCCTGGAAGTCCCGATGCTACCACGGTTTTCCCCGCTGAAATGACAGTCGATTATATTCGCGTTTATCAGCAAAATACCGTTGGCGTTGAAGAAGAAACAACCCAAGAAATTAATTGTTATCCAAACCCGGCAAACAACGTATTCAACGTTGAGAACCCATTTCTTTCATCCACATTCACGTGTAAGATTTTCGCTTTAGACGGAAGACTAATTTACTCGGAATCCTCTCAAGATCGCACCACACATATCCCTTGCACCAATTGGCCCAACGGAATGTACTTCGTGGAATGCTCGAATTCAAATGGAGAATTTTTGAAGAAATTATTTCTGATTCAGGATTAGGAAGATTCTACGAAAGATGTGATACAAGATTCTTCGAAAGATGTTTCACAAGATACTTCGTAAGATTCTACGAAAGATGTGTTACAAGATTCTACGAAAGATGTTTCACAAGATTCTTCGAAAGATTTACTCTGTAAAAGCTATAATCCTTTGCGAAGCAATCTTTGATTCATCAATCTTTGCAACGCAATCTTTGTGCAACAATCTTTGCCACGCAATCTTTGATTTATCAATCTTTGATTCATCAATCTTTGTGCAACAATCTTTGCCACGCAATCTTTGATTTATCAATCTTTGCGAAGCAATCTTAAAACCGCATCCTCAATCTCAGCAGTATGTTCTACATAGTGCACTCCCGTTCCCGGCCCATAAAACCCCGTCCAAACTTTCTTCACCAGTCCATCTTTTCCAATTAATATTAACGTTGGAAATGACATCACGTGATTCAATTGTGAAAACACAATAGCTGCCGCCTTCTGAGGCGAATCTGCGCCACTTCCTAAATAGACCGAATAAGGCAAGGCCATTTGCTTGGCTTGAGAATTAATGCGTGTAAAAGCCACTTGCTTATCGGATCCACGTTCGAATGAAACTGGAACCACCTGTAATCCTTGCGCATGGTACTTTTCATACATCGACTTTACGAATCGTGACTCGTCGGTGCAATTCGGACACCAGGTTCCCATAATCTGAACCAAAGTCACTTTTCCCTTCCAATCTTTCTCACCGAATGAACGTTCGGTTTTCGCGTCAGCATCTAATTTCAATTTCAAAACATCCTTCGGATTTTTCATCCAAGTCAATTCATCTGCTTTGCGCAATTCAAAAGTCGCATCCGCTTCACCTTTGAATTTCGCCATATAATGCTTACCGCTCATGAAGACACCTTCAATCTTATTGTCTACCAATTGACCGGCTAAGTAGAACAAATGTGTTCCGTCGAAAGCCGATAAATAAAACTGATTATTCTCGAGCGGTTCACCCTGGAGGTATCTGTAGTCGCCAGTTTCAGTCAATACTGTTCCAAAAACAACAAACTCTTCCTTCACAATATCCATATTCAAAATGGCAGGAACAGAATCGTCTTCAAAAACGATTTTATACTTCAAATGAACAGGAATGTGAACCTTCGTGTCGAATTCACGAATCTTATTCTTCACGATTTGAAAAGGAATACGATAATCGCCCGTGCGCGTCGGATCTACCCACTCACCTGTGACAATTCCCTTCTCTTTCTTCCCTTCAAAGTAGGTACTGAAAAGAGGAAGACTCGACGTAAACGTCGAGTCTTTTCCCCATTTAATATCAATTGGAATACGCTCTACTCCGTTCACGACTTCCCATCGCGATTCGTTGAGCAGATCTATTCGACAAGGGATGCTTTTGTCTTCAACCTTAAACACAATCAGATGCGATTGTGAGAAAACACTACCGCTGAAAGCAGCGAAAAACAAGAGCATCCAAGCCTTCATTAAAAATCGAATTTAATTCCTTGCGCCAATGGCAACGAAGTAGAATAGTTGATGGTGTTGGTTTGTCTGCGCATGTAATTTCTCCAAGCATCCGATCCGCTCTCGCGACCACCACCTGTCTCTTTCTCTCCACCAAATGCTCCACCAATCTCAGCACCACTCGTTCCAATGTTCACATTCGCAATTCCGCAATCTGAACCTTCGCAGCTTAAGAAGCGCTCTGCTTCACGCATGTTGGTAGTCATAATCGCGCTCGACAATCCTTGAACAACGCCGTTCTGCATAGCAATGGCTTCGTCCAATTCTTTGTACTTCATAATGTATAAAATTGGAGCAAACGTTTCGTGTTGCACAATTTCCAAGCTGCTGTCCTTCACTTCAGCAATACACGGCTTCACGTAACATCCGCTCTCAAATCCTTCTCCGGTTACAACGCCACCTTCAACAATGAAATTAGCACCTTCAGATTTTGCTTTCTCAATAGCCTTCAAATACGTATCAACAGCAAGGGTGTCGATCAACGGTCCAACGTGGTTGTTCGAATCCAATGGATCTCCAATGCGAATCTGTCCGTAGGCCGTAACCAACTTCTCTTTCACCTCATTGTAAACACTTTCATGAATAATTAAGCGACGAGTTGAAGTACAGCGCTGCCCAGCAGTTCCAACTGCACCGAACACCGCACCAATGATGGTCATCTTCAAGTCTGCATTCTCTGTTACTATAATCGCATTGTTTCCACCTAACTCCAACAAAGACTTTCCGAAACGCTCTGCCACTTTCGCTCCAACAATGCGACCCATGCGCGTGCTTCCTGTTGCAGAAATCAACGGAACACGAGTATCTGTAGTCATCATCTCTCCCACTTGCACATCACCCGAAACGATGCTTGAAATTCCTTCAGGCAAATTGTTTTCAGAAGCTATTTCATTCCAAATATTTTGACAAGCAATCGCGCAAAGCGGTGCTTTTTCAGATCCTTTCCAAATACATACGTCTCCGCAAATCCAAGCCAATGCGCTGTTCCAAGCCCAAACTGCAACCGGGAAGTTGAACGCTGAAATAATTCCAACGATTCCAAGTGGATGCCATTGCTCATACATGCGGTGACCTGGGCGTTCGCTGTGCATCGTTAATCCATAAAGCTGACGAGACAATCCCACTGCGAAATCGCAGATGTCAATCATCTCTTGCACTTCACCCAAACCTTCTTGCAAACTCTTTCCCATTTCATAACTCACCAACATGCCAAGCTCTTGTTTGTAATCGCGAAGGCGATTTCCAAACTGACGAACAATCTCGCCACGCTTTGGAGCAGGCATTAAGCGCCATGATTTGTATGCTTCTTGTGCGGCCTCTACCACGCGATTGTAATCATCAGCAGTAGTAGCCTGCACCTTAGCAATTTCTTTTCCATCAACTGGAGAAAACGACGCGAATAAATCGCCGTTTGAAAAAAAGTTTTGTCCCGTGCTGGTTCCAAGATTCTCTGCTTGAATTCCAAGTTTCACGAACACATCTGACATATCCATAGAATTGCTCATTTGTTCAATTATTTTAGATTGCAAAGGTACAACGTGCAAATACATCAAAAGATGTTTTACCTTTGAAATATGCGGAAGCTAACCCTTATCTTTATTTTGGGCTTTTACAGCTTAATGGCTTTCGGTCTCGAAGCCAAGCTGCACTTCTGTTGTGGGACATTACAAGCCATTCATTTCTTCGAATTCGGCGACGAGCATCACGACGATTCTCACTCCGATCACAAAGGATGTTGCCACTCCGAAGGCTGCTCGAAAGATGTGCTTATCGCCCTTCAATACGAAAGCGAACACGAGCAATGCACATCTCCTTCCGCTCCGCAATTATTTACTTCTACTCCTGAGCCTACTTATTTTTTATTTTATGTTGAAGGAAATTGCCAATCGGCTATTCCAATTGCCGCATCGTTTGTTCCGATAACGTATGAACGGTATTCACTTTTCTGCTCCCGTAAATTATTCGACGACCCATCACACTAGTGTGTCATCCACGAAGTGGTCATCACTCGTAGAGTGTCATCACAACGTGTTGTGTCATCCATGAAGTGGTCATCACTCGTAGAGTGTCATCACAACGTGTTGTGTCATCCATGAAGTGGTCATCACAACGTGTTGTGTCATCCACGAAGTGGTCAAGAAATGTAAAAATTCAAAAATCTTATTTCAAATGAAAAACATATTCGTGCTTGCTTTATGCATGCTTTCATTCAGCGCGTTTGCTCAAAAAACAAAAAATACAACTGCAAATTTCTGGGTAGCCGGTGCATGTGGTATGTGTGAAACAACCATTGAAAAAGCGGTTGATGTAAAAGGTGTTGTGGCATACGACTACGACTTAACCGCACACCGATTGACCATCATCTACAATCCTACGAAAATCACCATTGACAAAATCCACGCGCTAATCAATGCCGCTGGATACGATACGGAGAAGTCGAATGCAACTGACGCACAATACAGTCGCGTTCACGGATGTTGCAAGTACAGAAGCATGGAACCGCACAAGTAAACTATGAAACACATTGTTGTACTCATCGCATTTTTCTCAATCGTTACGATTGGAAATGCGCAAGTCAAGGGCGTTGTTCTTGACGATGAAGGGAATCCGGCCTACGCCCTTGTTTATTACAAGGGAACACAACTCGGCACTGTCACCAATCCGGAAGGAGAGTTTTCTATTGGTATTCCGAAAGAAGCGAAATGGCTCATGGTCACGTCTACTGGACACTTCAGCGATTCGTTGTTTATTGATCCGGGATTGGGTACAATCAGAGAAGTGAAATTCAATCTGAGAGAAAACAGCACACTTGGTACCATTCACATTGACGAACACGACGGAGGAACGCACATCAACGGAAAAGATCCGCAAACGTTTCAAGTCATGAACGAAAAAGAATTGTGCAAAGCCGCGTGTTGCAGCCTTTCAGAAAGCTTCGAAACAAACGGTTCTGTAGATGCATCGTTCACCGATGGAATTACAGGAACGCGACAAATTAAAATGTTGGGTTTAGATGGAAAGTACACCCAAATACTTTTCGATAACATGCCCGCTGTGCGCGGACTTTCAAGCACGTTAGGTCTAAGCTTTCTTCCTGGACCGTGGATCAATTCGATTTCCATTGCGAAAGGAGCAGGATCTGTGGTGCACGGATACGAAGGCGTTACAGGACAAATTAACGTAGCTCATAAGGCTTCAACCATGAAAGAAAGTTTGTTCTTGAACATGTACGCCAGTTCTGCTGGACGTTACGAAACGAACATTCTCTCGAATCAAGCTCTTGGTGAAAAGTGGAACTACCAATTGCAAGCACACGGATCAAGTTCACAGAAATTGTACGACACGAATAACGATGGATTCCTCGATAATCCGCTGGTGAAAAACTACCTCCTTCGCAACGCTTGGCAATACACAGGTGCAAAAGGATTGCGCGGTGAATACGGATTTTCATACGGACAATTCAAT
>JBIKZA010000074.1:0-9550 GCA_044354975.1 Flavobacteriales bacterium | reverse complement strand
CATACGTAGGCGTTCGTTATCTGATAAACCTTCAATCAAATCAAAGTTTTTCATCAATGAATTGCAACGGTAAATCGCATAGTAGAAATCGCCGTAGGTTCCGTTAGTAGTTGGAGTGAAGAAGTTTGTCTCGCGGTTGTAAACAGCATTGAAATCTAAACCGTTTGGTTCAGCCATGTTGTCTGACATTAGCTCACAAATGTTCTGATATTTTCCATCAAACAAATTTCCAATAACATCGTAACAGCTGTTCAACAAACGTTGAGCATCATCTGGAGTTTTCAACGCATCGGCGGCGAGAATTGCACCCTCCGGTGGGTATTCTAACATTTTCTCACAAGAGGCAATTCCTAGAGCTAATCCAATAGCTAAAATGAAGTATGATATCTTTTTCATGTTCGTTCGAATTAGAAGTTAGCGTTTAAGCGAATGTTGAAACTACGCTCTTGCATTGGCGTTAAGTAAGTCACGTTCGGACTTAAGTTTCGGTCTTGCGCATTTTCAAAGTCACGAACCACTTCAGGATCTAATCCCGGGAAGTTCGTAATGGTGAACAAGTTGGTAACGCTTACACCAATGTTCAATCCAGTCATTTTCATTCTCTTCGTCACTTCGTTCGGGAAGGTATAGTCCAAAGACAAGTTTCTCAAACGCATATAGTTTGCTTTGTACATGAACAAGGAAGTGTTCCACCATGGGAAACCATCAGGCAAACCATAAGTCGTTTCATCCAATGTCAATCTGCCGAATGTAGACTCATCTCCAGGAGCAGTCCAACGATCAAGAATCTCTTCACGCATATTCCAACTGGAAACAACACCAAGCTGACGCTTAGCACTTGAATCGAAGATGCGAGCACCTAGGCTGTATGTGAACAATGCAGATAAACTGAAATTCTTCCAACCGAATGTTTGAGTTAAACCTCCCATCATTTTAGGCAATCCATTTCCAACGTAGTTACGAATGCTATTGTCGTAATCTGTAGTGTAATTTCCATCAGGAGTAATGTAAACGGGCAATCCAGATTGGGTATCAATATGACTGAATGAGACCAAATAGAATGAGCCGATAGGTTTTCCAACCAAAACACGAGAGTCGTTTGTTCCACCAGAGACAGCATCAGGAGTGTAGTCACCAATGCTAACAAGCTCGTTGTAGTTGTATGAGAAGTTTGCACTTGTACGAGCAGTAAATTTCGAGTTCTTCGTCCAATTTACCACTGTTGTTAATTCAATTCCTTGATTCATAACCTCTGCAACGTTGTCCCAGAAGTTTGTGAATCCAGTGCTTGCAGGAAGACTAACATTCATCAATACATCGCGACTGTATTTTCTATATCCTTCCAAAATGACAGTCAAACGATCTTGCCAAAAACCAGATTCCAAAGCAACAGAAAAGTTGTTTGTTGTTTCCCATTTCAAGTTTGCATTACCTGCCTGAGTAGGGAAGAGGATTGGGTTTTGGTTGTAGAAAATACCGTTGTTAGAAGCGCTATAAAGAGCGTATTGCGCGTTAGCAGGAATGTCTGAGTTTCCAGTCAAACCGTAACTCGCACGTAGCTTCAGGTAGTTAATGGTTTTGTTATCTTTCAAAAATCCTTCTTCAGAGATAATCCAACCCAAAGAGGCTGAAGGGAAATTTCCGAATTTGTTATTCACTCCGAAGCGAGAGCTTCCGTCGCGACGAACACTTGCTTCGAAGAAGTACTTCGATTTGTAGTTCATATTATACTTCGCGAAGAAACCTAAGAAGCTAAACTGATTAGGATTTCCAACGGTGCGAACTCTGGTGTCTGGATTATTTTGAACGTCCGAAAACTCAGCAACTGTTCCATCCAAGTTCGGGATATAATCGTTAATGTAATTTGTTTTCGAATGCTGCAACTCATGTCCAATAAGCAATGAGGCATTCAAATCAGGAATAAGTTCTTTGCTGTATTCAGCTGTAATGTTATAACTGTAGTTACGAACCAAACGCTGATCATTGCTGTAGCTTCCTTGTCCGTTCGATAAATCGAATGTCGAAGGTGTAAGTCTATTCTCACCAATGTGCATCCAATCCATACCGCCAGTAGCAATGATGAATAAGTTCTTCTTCGGCATATAAATTAAACGACCGGTATTGATCACACGATCTTCAACAGTTGTCCAACGCAATTGCTCTCTGTAGGCTACCGGATTCTTTACGTTTCCGAATTCATCTCTCCAGTAGAAATAATCTCCAGGCTTGTTAACCACGTCACCCGCTGCGTTGAATGTTGTGTCTGTGTGGTAAACAGGGTAATAAGGAAGCGCATTTGACATGGCGTCACCTAATCCACCAGACCAGGCAGCATCCACACGTTTGTTTAAACCGCGAGTTCCTGAAAGCGATAAGTTCAATCTCAATTTGTCTCCAAGACGGAACTCAGGGTTAACACGAGCAGAGATACGCTTGTAACTGTTTCCCAATAGGAAACTTTGATTGTCGTCATAACCAACAGAGAAGTATACGCTATGCTTCTTTCCACCATAACGCGCTGAAAAGTTCGTTCCATATTTATTTCCACGACCAACGGTTTGATCTACCCAGTCTGTATCGGTTTGTCCAGCTTTTAAATGAGCCGCTTTACGCGTAGCAGCATCGTCCGTGGCGGAAGTCATATTCGGTAACCATACATATCCAGTTCCACCGTCGTTTTCCCAGGCTTCTTGACGAATACGTAAATACTGGTCTGTGTTCAACATGTTCGGACGTGAAGCAGGAGTAGAGATACCCGCATTCAATCCGTAGTCGAATTTCCATCCCTTTTCTTTGGCACGCTTCGTTGTGATAATGATTACACCATTCGCAGCGCGAGAACCATATTCACCGGCAGCAGCTGCATCTTTACGAACTTCTACCTTTTCAATGTCATTCGGATTAATCGTAGCAAGTGGGTTGTTGTTCAACGCACCACTGTTTCCACGCAAGAAATAATCTTGTGTCATTGGAATACCATCGATAATGTACAAAGGATCTCCACCAGCAGAAACAGAGGCAGTTCCTCGAATACGAATCAAAGAACCCGCACCTGCGATTCCTGATCCTTGAGAAACTTGCAAACCTGCAGCTTGACCCTGAAGCGCAGCCTCAAAACTAGGTGTGCGGATAGCACTGATGTCTTTACCACTGATTTTCGCGATAGAACCCGTACTTGGACGGTTACGCTCTACTCCGTATCCAATGATTTCAACATTGTCTAAGGTTAAAGTACTAGAACTTAATTTGAAATTATGCTTAACAAGTGCACCTGCAGGGACTGTAATTGACTTGGATATGGTTTCAAAATTCAAAGCTTTCACTTCAATTTCAAATGTTCCCACACCTGTTGTTAAGGAATAATTTCCCACTTGGTCGCTGGCAGTTCCATTCGAAGTTCCTTTAACAAGAACAAAGGCCCCGGGAATGGGACGATTCTCCTCATCTGTAACTACACCGCTTATAGACTGTCCCCATGAAACCATGGAAAGCATTGCTATAACAGCAGTAAGCATACTCGTTTTGTAGAATTTAGACATATTAAAATCGAATTTGTTTTGGTTTAAGTAGCGCTAATATAAATTGTTTTCACTTCGTGTCCAACATACACTTACTCGTTGTTGGTAAGTCTTAAATTATGGATTCCAAATAAATGGAGCTGATTCTCTTCGTCCCTCAGTCTCAACTGAAATGACGTAAGAACCTGCGGCAATGTTCTCTTCAGCTAAGTTCCATTCAGATTGATTCACTCCACTAACACCTTGTGTGTTAAATGAAGTCACCACTCTTCCTGTTAAGTCGCGCAGAACAATTTGGACCTTCGCGGCTTGACTCATGCTGTATGCAAGATTAACGTTGTGACTTGAAGGATTAGGCCAAATCATAAATGTAGATTTTGCGAATGACATGACTTCAGTTAAAGACGTATTCAAGTCTGGAACAGCCAATTGATAGTCAGTGTATACATGATATTCTCCCGGTTCAAAGAAGAAGGTAGCTCCCAAATCGTTCACTTGAAATGAGTTTCCTGTAAAGTAGTCATACCAAGTTCCTGTGTGCTGAAATCCCGGAATCATGTTCAATGATGTTGTTTGGAAATTTCCAACCACAACAGCATTGTTCGTTCCGTTCAAATGGATTCGTTTGCCAAATCCACCTAAGTCTATATTGAAGTTGGTCGTTGAAAAAACAGCTTCATTCTTTTTCAAATTGTTCAACGCTGCTGTCACTTTGTACAAGTGTTTTCTATTCTGATTGTCCCAATAGTCCCATCTTACCGGCTTAGCCGATGTTCTGCAGTCCGTATTTATTGTAACGCCATCTGAACAAGTATTGATGCTGTAATCATATCCCAACTCACCAAATTGATAAAGCATCTTCGGACCTGGAATTGGAATTAATAGACAATGAGACAACTCCTGTCTTTTCAGGGCTGTATTCAAATTAGTGATATTATAAGTACCATTGCTAGCGCCGAATTGAAGATCTTTGTACATCATGCGCTCTTCGTCGTGACTCTCAGCATATGTTATCAAATGTGCATTGTTCCAACCTCTGTTTTGGTAACTACCCCAAGAAAAGTTAGAGGCATAACCCATTGAACCTTCCATATACTCGTGGTTCAAATTTCCCCATAACATCATTCCGTTATTACTTAAAACAGTTTCCTCTCTGTTATCTGCAAAGTGCTCCATTATTCCATAGGATCCGGGCTCAATTGTTTGCATGTGATTGTAATATTCGGTTAGAATATTAATTCTACTTTGGTCATAAGCACCCCATGCTCCTATGTTTCCAAGAGTATAGTTCTGTGTAAATCCTTTTGATAAATCGAAACGGTAACCATCTATGTGGTAATTCTGCATCCAATGCGTTAAAACACGTTTAGTAAAATTCTTCGTTTGAAGACTTTCGTGGTTGAAGTCGTACCCAACATTGAAATCATGCTTAGGTGTAGGGTTGAACCAAGGATTACTTGCTGTTGGCTGTCCATATTGTCCAGCACTTGCATCGAAGTACATGCGTACCATTGGGTTCTGACCGAAACTGTGATTCAGTGCAATGTCCATAATAACAGCTATTCCGCGGTTGTGTGCCTCATTGACAAAAGTTTTTAATGCTTCGGCACTTCCGTAAGCTTTATCTGGAGCAAAATAGAATGACGGGTTATAACCCCAGCTGTCGTTTCCTTCAAATTCATTAATTGGCATCAATTGAATGGCGGTAACTCCCAATGTTTCCAAATAATCCAATGAATCAGTAAGAGAAGCGTAAGTTCTGTCTTCCAGAAAATCCCGAACCAATAATTCGTATACAACCAATTTCGTTTTGGCCGGACGAACAAAGCTTTGATCAGTCCAGTTGAATGCAGGAGGATCTGTTCTGAAAACTGAAACTGGTTCTGAAGTTAATCCTGCTGGATAGTCAATTAAATTCGGATAAGTCGTTTCCGGAATCCAACCATCATTCCAACCATCCAATATTTTATCTGCATAGGCATCGGCCACACGCATTCCCTCCATATTTATATAGTACTGGAAACGATACTCGGTACCCGGAGATAAATTTGAAATATCTAACCAATAGGTATTTCCATCGGGAGTACGATTCATTAAATAACTTAAATCCAATTGCCAGTTATTGAAATCACCAATAACAAATACAAAACTTTTATTCGGTGCATACAATTGCAAACGAACGCCGTTGCTTGAAGTATTGTTTATTCCATCAATTGTTCCAGCTGGAGCTGGAGCTACATTTAAAGCCGGAAGAATAATTACAACCTTTTCATCAGTAATGGTTGTTCCTCCGTTTACAGCAGACATGGCAATCAAGTATTCGCCGGCAGCGGCTTGACTGAAGTTATAATTCAAGGATGTTACTCCTGTTCCTGAGGCAACCTGACTTCCATTTACAGAAATAGTGATATCTGATGCTAAGGAAGAATTTGCAGTTACAGGAACAACTTGATTTGCATTCACAATCTGAGATTCCATGGAAGGCAAAGAGAACGAAGCATTGAAACCTGCAGCATATACATTCAAGTATATATCACTTCCGTCAGCGTTTCTGCCGACTACAGTTCCTGCTGCATTGCGAAAAACAAATGTCATTTTCGAAACCGTTTCCCCAACATTCAAGTTATAAAATGTTGAAGGAGTGATTACAATTTTATGAATGTTATTTCCCATTGGAGTCATAAGAACGGAGGCGTCTGCTGTTCCCCAATTTCCCACGGTGTGTTGCCAATCATTCGGGCCCACGCTGTTGTTGGTAATTACACCTGTATGCGCATAAATGGGAGTATACCCCATAAGGTCGCCATTGCCTGTTGTGGCGTCGTAAAATACGGTAATCTGATCGGTTTGAGTAGGAAAGGCAGGCGTTGAAGTTAAAATCTGAGCTTCAACTCGAATAGCAAAAAATGAAAATATACAAACTAAAAAAAAGAGTGCTTTTTGATTCATGTGTGAGGTAGTTAGTTCTTCAAATATAGGAAAGTGTACTTAGTACACAACCTAGAATGATAATTTTTAGGGAAATTGATGTTACTTTGTTTTTTCAAACTATCATATATGCAACTTCTTGACGGTCTAGCACTTTCCAAAACCATTAAATCAGAGATAAAACAAATTGTCTCGGATAGAGTTGCACAGGGATTTAAGCGTCCGCATTTAGCAGCTGTTCTAATCGGAGAAAATGGCGCGAGCGTTACTTATGTTAACGCGAAAGTTAAATCTTGCGAGGAAGTTGGTTTCGATTCTACGTTGGTTCAATTGAAAGAAGATAGTACCGAAGAAGAAGTTTTACAAACCATAATTTCTCTGAATGAAAACGATGCGGTAGACGGATACATTATTCAACTTCCCTTACCAAAGCATATCAACGAAAAGAAGGTCTTAATGGCTGTCTCTCCTAATAAAGATGTCGACGGTTTTCATCCAGAATCGGTCGGAAAAATGATGTTAAATCTTCCAACCTTTCTTCCGGCGACACCCATGGGAATTATTACTTTGTTGGAAAGAAATAACATTCCTACTTCAGGAAAACATGCGGTAGTTTTAGGAAGATCTCATATAGTAGGACTTCCGATTTCAATATTACTGCAAAGAAATCATCCGTTTGGAAACTGCACCGTTACACTCTGCCATAGCAAGACAACAAACATTGAAGAAATTTGTCAATCTGCCGATATTATCATTGCCGCAATAGGACAACCTGAATTCCTAAAAGGAAATATGGTGAAGGAAGGAGCTGTGGTTGTTGATGTAGGAATTACTCGCGTAGTAGATGCCTCAAAGAAAAGCGGATTCAGACTTTTAGGTGATGTGGCCTTTGAGGAGGTAGCTCCGAAATGTAGCTTCATTACGCCAGTCCCAGGTGGAGTAGGACCCATGACCATTGTATCATTGATGCAGAACACCTTACTTGCCGCCGAGGGCAAGCGTTCTGTATAATTCTACCGTTTGCTTCGCTTCAAGAACATCGTGTACGCGCAAGATATCTGCGCCTCTATCTAGTGCGAAAGCATTCAAAGCAGTAGTGCCATTCAAACTTTCTTCGGCCGTTGTTCCCAACGTTTGCTGAATCATTTTTTTTCTTGAAACACCTACAAGAATGGGAAGTCCAAATAATTTGAAACGTTCCAAATTTTGTAGAAGATCAAAGTTATGCTCTTTGTTTTTTGCGAAGCCGAATCCCAAATCCAAGACTATTTTCGAAATACCTAATTGATTTAATTTTTCAATTTCCATTTGGAAATAGGCATAGACTTCATCCACCACATTTTCATAATTCGCTAATTCTTTCATGTTGGAAGAATCACCGCGCGAGTGCATTAAGACATACGTGCATTGCGCTTCAGCAACTGCGTTCCATAAATTTGAATCCATCCTTCCGCCCGACACATCGTTTATCCAATGCGCCCCTTCACGAAGACAAGAAATGGCCACTTCACTATAAAACGTATCGATACTTATTGTCAAGGAAGGAAATTCATTTCGAATGGAAATTAATGCAGGTAACACGCGATTCAGTTCTTCTTCAGCAGAAATATAAATGGCACCTGGACGTGTTGATTGTCCGCCCAAATCCAAAATATCCATTCCATCGGAAATCATTTTTTCAACCCGAATCAAAATGTCTTTTTCAGAATTAGAGCGACTTCCAGCATAAAAAGAATCTGGAGTAACATTCAAAATTCCCATTACCAAGGGAAGTGTGCGATTAGAATTCATTTCAAGATGTATCTTTGAAACGCAAAGATGAGCATTTTCATCGCATTTGTATTTCGAATCATGAGCGCAACAAAAGATACTTCAGCACAATACGATCAGGCCATTCAAAAATGTGTCGACCTCTTCAAAAAGAAAACCCAAGACTATGGAACGGCTTGGAGAATTCTTCGACCATCTAGCTTAACCGATCAAATATTTATCAAAGCCCAGCGCATTCGTACCATTGAAGAAAAGGGGGAAAGCAAAGTGGGTGAGGGGATTGAAGATGAATTTGTAGGCATCATTAATTACAGCTTAATGGCTCTTATTCAGTTAGAATTACCATCAGACGCTCCACTAGAACTTCAAGCAGAAAATGCAATTTCTCTTTATACAGAGCAAGCGCGAATCACGAAGGAATTAATGATGAACAAGAATCACGATTACGGAGAAGCTTGGCGCGACATGCGTGTTTCATCGTTCACCGATTTAATTCTCATGAAGATCTTACGCATCAAACAAATCGAAGACAATGCCGGCAAAACCCTTGTTTCCGAAGGAATTGACAGCGGTTTTCGCGATATGATTAATTATGCTGTTTTTGCTTTGATACAGATGTCTGAACAATAGTATCAACCGGTGTTCTCACACATCTGTTGAAAACTACCAACCATTGTGAATTTCCAAAGTTATTCTGCGTATTACTTTCGAAGTCTGATTTAGAATAGACGAGATGGCTCAAGAAGTTAAATACACAGAAGACAACATTAAATCCCTCGAGTGGTACGAACACATTCGTCTGCGCCCCGGGATGTACATAGGAAAACTTGGCGACGGCACCACTGCCGACGACGGTATCTATGTTTTGTTGAAGGAAATTATGGACAACTCCATTGACGAATTTGTCATGGGGAATGGAAAGAATGTTGAAATTGTAATTAAAGACGGGACCGTTACCGTTCGAGATTACGGAAGAGGTATTCCGTTGGGAAAGGTGATCGATTGCGTTTCGAAGATCAACACAGGTGGAAAATACGATTCTCGCGCATTTAAGAAATCTGTTGGACTAAACGGAGTTGGTACGAAGGCGGTTAATGCTTTGAGTTCTTTCTTTCGTGTAGAGTCTTTTCGCGAAGGCGAGGTGAAGGCCGCGGAATTTGGAAAAGGAGAAATCACCAAAGATTTTAAAGTTGCGAAGTCAGCAGAAAAGAACGGAACACTCATGTCTTTCATTCCCGATGAAAGCATTTTCGTAAATTATCAATATCGTTCGCAACACATCGAACGATTACTTTGGAATTACTGCTACCTGAATGCTGGACTAACCATCATTT
>JBIKZA010000027.1:0-29320 GCA_044354975.1 Flavobacteriales bacterium | reverse complement strand
GAGCCGGGAATGTTAGGTATGGCTTTGCATCCAGATTTTTTGAATACTCCGAAAGTTTATGTGGTGTATAATTACACCCAAGGGAACAATGTAAAAGAGCGTTTGTCTATGTTCGATTGGGACGGAACAGCTTTGGTGAACGAAGTTCAATTAATCAACGCGATAGGTGGAAATTCAATTCACAACGGTTCACGTTTGGTAATAAGCCAAGACCAAAAAATAATCATGTCTACTGGAGACACTGGAGATGGTGGAGTTAGCTCTCAAGATTTGTCTTCATTAAATGGTAAAATTTTACGCATTAATTTGGACGGCAGCATTCCTGCTGACAATCCAGATCCTGCGACCTATGTATATTCATACGGACACCGCAATTGTCAAGGTTTGGCAGTTGGTCCTAACGGAATCATCTATGCCTCTGAGCACGGACAAAACAACAGCGATGAGTTCAACATCATTGAGCCAGGAAGAAACTACGGTTGGCCAACTGTTCAAGGTGCATGTAACACCACCGCAGAAATTAACTACTGCACAGCGAACAATGTAAAAGAGCCTTTGATTGAATGGTCTCCATGTCGCGCCGTTAACGGAATCGATTACTACAATCACCCTTCAATTCCAGAATGGAACAACTGTATTCTTATGGCTGTATTAGGCGGATTGAATAGCTCTTTCGAGCGTATGACAGTTTTGCACTTGAGTGCAGATGGCCAGTCTCTTACAACAGCTGACGTAAGTGGTTCCAACACAAACTCAGATGCATTCTTTCAAAGCTTTAACAAGCGTCTTCGCGACATTTGTGTGAATCCACATGACGGCTCTGTTTACGTTGCTTTAAATGGAGCACAGTATCCAGGTGCTGGTCCGAACACCATTAAGAAATTCCAAAACTTGGTTTGGGCTGGAGTTCAAAACGAAGGGTTATCTCAGAACTTGAATGTGTTCCCAAATCCAGCTTCAGAAAGAGTAACCGTTGAATTCTCTTCGAATCAATTGGGTGGAAATTATTCGGTGTATTCTTTTTCAGGAGCATTAATGGCGGAAGGAAAGATTGCAACTCTGAAAAACGAATTGAATGTTTCTGAATGGTCGAAAGGAAATTACTTTGTGGTTTCTGAATCATCTATTGGAACAACATCTAAGACGTTTATCGTTCAGTAATAAATGAATAATATTTTTATTTCGAAGACAGCAAAGTGGATTTCACTTTGCTGTTTTTTTTTAGTAAGTAACGTTCTGTTTGCTCAAATAGTTCAGAAGCATATTGTATACGAAATCCAGGAAGATTCAGCCTTGGTAACCATTGAAGTTTATGACAGCTATACTGGATATCCGATAAGGGCCACGGCTCAAGTTGGAACGCGAACATTTCAGTGCAACGAGTTAGGAAGAGTTACGGTTTATTGTAAAATCAGAAAGTGTGTCGATTTTGTAGCAGAGGGGTATTACGACAGAGGCTATTGCTTGAGTAATAATGAAGAGTTCAAGAAGAATGAGGTGATTCGGCTTGACATGAGTCCCATTTCAAAGCAAATGGAAGCCCTCACTGTTATTGGTTACAACAACAAGCGCAGTAACCTTTCCACTCCGGCGAGTATTGGACTTGTGAAAGTGAATGCGCATTATGGCGATGGCTCTTCGTTTCAAAACGCATTCAATTCGGTGAGCGGTGTGTCTTACGATTCACGTGGTTATGGAGGAAGCACACGCTTGAACATTCGCGGAAGTTTTTTCAGAGCGCCAACTACTATTCGAAATGTGAAGATGTATTGGAAAGGTATTGCATTGACCAGCGCAGACGGACAGTCTCCTCTAGAGATTGTCGATCCTTCGAATGTTGCCAATGCAAGTATTTTGAAAGGTCCAGGCAGTGGGGTTTGGGGAAATGGAACTGGTGGAGTTGTTTTGTTTACGCCTTATTCATCGAACCAGTCGGTATATGCAAAGGCGCAATTCGAGCACGGAGAATTCGGATACAACAAAACGGTTTATCAAGCCGGAGCAAGTAAGAACGGATTCAGTTTAATGGTGAGTCAAGTGAATCAGGAAACGGAAGGATATCGCAATCAAGAAGCGAACAAAAAAGAACAAACCTTACTTGAGTTTTCTGCAAACACAAAACGATGGAAACACTATGTCATGGCTATGCGTTACAAAGGCTATTGGGAATTACCCGGAGCTATTTCAGCGGCTCAGATAGCTGTTGACCCGCGTCAGGCCAATGCGTTCAGCGTAGCGAATAACGCACACGTGGATCGCACGCGAGACATGTTCGGATATTCAGGTGATTATCTTTCGAAAAAGAATTTTTCACTTGAGCTTTCAGCGAATCTCTTTCAAACCGAAAAAATAAATCCCTACGGAACATCAGCTCCTTCAAGCGGATACAAAGACGAGAATGCAAAAGGAAACGGAGAGCGAGCGGTCTTGTCGAAATCCTTCGACCTAAATAAAAATGGAAAATTTCCTGTTAAGTTGAAGTCATCGCTGGGACAAGAGTTTCAATTTGAGAATTTCCAATTGAATGAATTCGGATTGTTGAACGGTGAATCGAACGGTGTTTCGAAATACAACTTCAATGTGGATTACATTACATCGAATTTTTTCTATCAGGTGGAAGCGGAAGTGGCGAAACGCTTTTTTGCAACGGCTTCTGTTGGGTGGAACAATACCCAAGCGCGTATAACAGGAACTTCTAAAGATGCTGCGCAGCAATTGGTAGTGATCGAAGCCTACACCAACGCGAATCCACAGGCGAGACTTTATCCGAATGTTGGAATTAGTTATTCCCTAAAGAAAAGTGAAGAGTCTGGAAACTGGAACATCTTCGGAAATTACAGCACGGGTAGCAGTGCGCCCACGGTCTTTGAACAATACGATTATTCAAATCAATATTTGAATGAAAATTTGAGAAATGAATTCGCTCGCAATGTTGAATTCGGAGTGAAGGGAGCAGGCAAGATGTGGTTTGTTGAAATGAGTATTTACGATCAGCAAATCACGGATGCGATTGTTCCGAAGGCTGACTTATTTAATGGTTATTACGCCACATACATCAACGCGGGCAAGCTGCTTCAACAAGGAATGGAATTCACAGGGAGTGGTACAATTGAGTTAGAGAGGGCTCGTGTTTATGGCTGGATGAGCGGTTCTTGGACGAACTATGAATTGCTCGACGAGAGTGGTTCGGGAAGAATGCCAGGTATGCCATTGGCGCAGTGTAACGGCGGATTGAATTTTACGGGATTTTATGGATTCGGATGGTCCCTTACGAATCAATGGACAGACAAGGCTCCGCTGAATTCGAATCAAACCGAATGGTCTGCAGCGAGAAACGTTTTGAATTCTGAATTCTCCTATGGTCATACATTTATCAAACGTGACGAAGTTGCCGGAGATTATGATTTGGTAACGCGAATAAGACAAGTTGGTTCTATCAATATGAATGTTGGAGCGAATAACGTATTGAACACGAATTACACCACCTTCTATCAGTTGAATGGAGTAGGAGGAAGATATTTCAATCCGATGGCTCGAAGAAATTTTTATTCAGGAATTACTCTGCGCTTCTTCATGTAAATTTGCAGCATGTTAAAAAAGAGTTTTTTCTTTTTGTTGTTCGTATCGTTTGCAATGGTGAGTTGCGATCCAACGCCCATAGCGGAAGCTAAATTTGAATTTGAGGAAAGTCTTCAATGGAAGAAGAGTGAACCTGTAGTATTGAAATTGGACATCAGAGAAAATGCCGAACCTTGTGAATTGTATTTAGATGTTCGATACACGACACTTTTTCCGTTCGAAAAATTGGAACTGCACATCAAGGAAATATCAGAGAAAGGTGTCGTTATTCCTCGCGACGTGACGATTGAAATTCGAGACAAAGATGGATTTATCGGAGACATTAGCGGAGATCTCGGGGATATTGAGCGTGTGTTGGATTCAAATAAGCATTACGAAGATCATGGTGTTTGCACGTATGAGATTTCGTTCAATCATCCAGTTGATGTGTTATTGGGAATCATGGAGCTTCGATTAAGAGCAGTTCCAAAAGCGAAGAAGTCATGAGAGATTTTAAAACATTTTCATTTCATACATTAGGCTGTAAACTTAATTTTTCGGAATCAAGCACACTTGCGCGCGAATTTCAAGAACAGGGATACGGGAGAGTAGAGTTGGAGGAAGGTCCAGATGTCTTGGTCATCAATACGTGCAGCGTTACCGATGAAGCAGATCAAAAATGTCGCTACACCGTTCGCAGAGCAAAGCGGTCCAATCCGAATGTTTTCATTGCAGTTATTGGTTGTTATGCGCAATTGAAACCAGAGGAGATTTCAAAAATTGAAGGTGTGAATGTGGTGTTGGGAGCGAACGAAAAATTTAATTTGATTGATCGAATTAAGGCGCACGACGATACGGAAGGGAAGATATTTGCAGGAGAGATTAAGGATGTGAAGGAATTCATTCCGTCGTTTTCATCGGGGGATCGCACACGAACCTTCTTGAAGGTTCAAGACGGCTGTAATTATTTCTGCGCGTTCTGCACCATTCCTTTGGCACGTGGAAGATCGCGAAGTGCGAATGTTGAGGCCACGTTGGAAGAAGCGAAGAAGGCCATAGCGAGCGGTGCAAAAGAGATTGTTCTGACAGGAGTAAACATTGGTGATTTCGGAACAAGTCACAACGAGACGTTGTTCGATTTGATTCAAAAGTTAGACGAACTCGATGGAATAGAGCGATACAGAATTAGCAGCATTGAGCCGAATTTATTGACGAATGAAATCATTTCATTCGTTTCGACTTCAAAAAATTTCATGCCTCATTTTCATATTCCGCTGCAAAGTGGAAGCGATGATATTTTGAAGGGCATGCGTCGCCGATATAGAACCGATTTATATCGCGAAAGAATTGCATCGATTAAAACAGCCATGCCGCATGCGTGCATTGGCGTAGATGTGATTGTTGGTTTCCCAGGAGAGACCAACCAACATTTTAATGAGACGGTAGAGTTTTTAAAGGACTTGGATGTTTCTTATTTGCATGTCTTCACCTACAGCGAGCGAGCGAATACGACTGCCTTGCGCATTGAAGACATTGTTCCGATGGAAGTTCGCAACGAACGAAACAAAATCTTACGATTGTTGAGCGCTAAGAAACGAGCGGCGTTTGATGCGTCGTTTAAAGGTCAAACAATGCCTGTGTTGTGGGAAAGCATAGATGATGAAAAGATGATTGCGGGTTTCACACCGAATTATATCAAAGTGCGAAAACCCGCAAATCAGTTTGTTTCCAATGAAACGAGTGAAGTAGAATTATAAAGTTCTAAACCAAGTTACAAAAGGTATTGGTTTATAAGTGTCGTTGATCCTAATTCCTGCAAGGGTAAACTGCACGGATCTTCCTTCACCTTGACTTGTGCGAAGTGCAGGCATTAAAATGAGAAAGGACTTGCTGTTTACGCTAGGTGTAACAACTGTTGTCAAAATGCCAGCAGGATTGTATTGATCGGTAGAATTAGTCCCATTCGTTTTCAGCAGTCCAAACATAGAATCGAAAACAAAACTATTTTTTTCATTGATACGAATGCTTGCTGCGACTGAACCAAGAACTCCTTTTTTTGCTCCAGAAGCGCCTCTTGTTGGGATGCCGTCAGTAGAAATATAGGTGCCAGGAATTTCTTCTTCTGCACTTTTATTAAAATCAAAATAGCCATAACCAACACCAAGTGTCAAATTCTTATCACGGTCACCGAAAGTAACGTTTCCAAAGGATAGGGAGATAAATGCCGAAGGATTCACATAACCGCCATTGCCAATAATTTCCCCAATTGAAAAATTCACTTTCGGATTTTTGGTTTGGAAGCTATACTTCGCGGCCAAGGCCAAAGGGCTCCCTATCCAAGTGGTCATAATTCCAACATTGAAATTGTCTGCTACCGCGACGTGAAATTCGGGCCCCCATAAGTTTATCATATAGTAATTGTTTTTCTTCTTAATCGGAAGCGCATTAGTTGTGAAAGAATATCTTGTGCTAAAAGGGTTGCTCTTTACTTTTTCATTGTTTATGACTACAAAGTCATCTTCATTGTAATTTGAAATAGATTTCACATCCGTTTTCTTTATGTAAATCTTTCCCACAGTCGTAGATTCAAATAGCATTTCACGACCATCATCGGAAATAATTGTCCCGATATATTCATTACCATTGGTGAGTTGAATAACTTTTAATGTGCTGTCTTTTTGCGCCAGAGTTATTGCCGAAAGGACTAAAAAAAGAAACAAGGTGCTAAGGATTTTTTTCATTAAGTAAATTATTTATTCAACCCAAATGTAGACTAAAACATTAGGAATCAATTTTTTAATCAGTTAGGAGCACTAAACTAATTTCATAAAAGCATCTGATAAACGTTTCAGTGCATTTACTTTATCTCGTGCATTCAACGGATCTGGCGGACCGTAAGGGGTCTTATTCACATCTATGATATATATCTTCTGATTCCCTTTGTGGCGAAGGACATCGAATTCACAAAAATCTACTTTCATTGCAGCAGCGTATTTTTCAATGTGCTGAATCTCTTCTGCAGAAAATAGTTCTTCCGGTGTATGGAGCGTGGCGCGATGCGCCTTATTGGTGAATCTGTATTTTTCCGTTTTGAATTTCAAGTAAACCAATGGGATTTTTCCGCCGATTACTGGCACACGAATATCCACGTACTCATTGTTATCGTTCGCGTTGTCGAGAACGATTTGATATACGGAATTTTCTTTTGGAGATGTAATAGGACACATGATTTCTTGTCCGTCGTGAACGGCATTCTCATCACTCTTTTCAACAGCAAGACCAACGTGTGTTTTCGGATTTAGATTCATGGAATATCCCAATGCCTCTTGGTGAACCACGTGTACGCGCTCTTTTGAAATATCCGGACAGTTCACGTTAATGATTCTGGCATTAGGATATTTTTCTTGCAGCTCGCTCGCACTGCCATACGTAGCGTTTTCAAAATAAATAATGACATCTGGATTGCTCACCATTTTGTTAGTGAGTCTCACGCGGTTCATGCGAGCAATTTTCGAAAGTGTTGTTTTCTTACTCGGGTAGGTAGGTGCTGCTACCCAAACAGGAAGCTTGCCGCCGTTTTGAATGAAGAAAAGCCCTTCTCGAATAAGACATGCGACATCTTTCGTTAAGACCTCGAAAAAGGGCATCCCTTGTCTGTAATTATTTCTTAAGCCCACGAGTTAAATAATTTAGGATTCAATGTTTGTGTAATGAAATCTCCATGCAATTGTCCGCGAGCAGGAGAATATTCCCTTCCGTAAAAAATAATTTGAAGATGCAATTTGTTCCAGTTTTCTTCTGGAAACAATTTCTTCGCGTCGCGCTCAGTTTGCTCAACAGATTTTCCATTCGTTAGTTTCCAACGAGTCATTAGTCGCTGAATGTGCGTGTCAACAGGAAAAGCGGGCACACCGAATGCTTGAGCCATAACAACACTTGCGGTCTTGTGTCCCACACCTGGCAACGCCTCTAAAGATTCAAAGGAAGCGGGAACTTCTCCCTTGTGTTCGTTAATGAGAATGTGCGATAAGTTGAAAATAGCTTTGCTCTTCGCAGGAGAAAGTCCACACGGTTTAATGATCTCACGAATTTCTTCAATGCTCAATTTAATCATATCGAACGGATTGTTCGCGAGCTTGAATAAATGCGGAGTAATCGTGTTTACTCGAGCGTCTGTGCATTGTGCAGAAAGTAGCACCGCAATCAACAAAGTGAATGAATCTGTATGGTCAAGAGGAATCGGTGTTTCAGGGTATAGTTTTTCCAATTCAATTCTCACGTAATCCGCCGCTTCTTTCTTTTTCATTAAGGTATGAATTGAAATTGAGTTTTGTCTTTTGTGAAATATTCACGCTTCGATTGACCATTCCATCTAACCTCTACAATGTTCTGTTGGTCGGAATACAAATCCAATAGAATCGTGTTGTTCACAATCACTTGATTCGGATCGAAATAATTTCCTTCAATAAATAAAGTAGTCATGTCATTGTCTACACTGTAGCCAATGAAATTTAAAATGACATTTCTCCCAGCTACTTGAAGACTTAGTTTTTCACCGATGTATTTTTTGACCAGTTCGAAAACCTCAGGGGTATGCGGATACAAGGAATGATAACGATAACATTGTGCTTCAATCGCATGCTCTAAATCGTCGGTGAATATTTTCGAAGTAATTTCAATGGCTCTAGTCTCAGCATTGAATTCAATGCTCGTATTGCTCAAATAAAATTTGTGGTTTACGGGGGCAGACGCTTGCAAACACAAAGTAAGAATTGCAAAGCAGGACAATAGAACTGATTTCATTTCGCCAAATTACAACGAATTATAGTTTACCGCTTACCTTTGAACCATGTTAAAATGCACGTTGAATAGTGACGAACTCGCAAAGGCAAAAGCAATTGTAGACGGGTCCGAGAAAATAGTAATATCCACCCACATTTCGCCAGACGGCGATGCGATTGGTTCTTCTTGCGCCATGGCGCAGATGTTAGTTAAAATGGGGAAGGAAGTGACAATTGTTCTTCCTGACCATGCTCCTGCTTATTTGAGTTGGTTGAGCGGAAATGAATATGTTATGGTTTGCAAAGACCAAGTAGAAGAAACTGCCAAACGCATTCAAGAAGCCGATGCAATTTTTATTTTAGACTATAACCACTTGGGAAGAATAGGCGAGACAGTTAAGAAATTGCTAGAGTTACAAATGAATGAGAAGCCCTTTATTCTCATTGATCATCACGAGCAACCCGCCACTTTTCCAGATGTGGTCTATTCAGATACGAGTATTTGCAGTACGTGTGAGATGGTATTTCATTTTGCAGGCGCCATGAATTGGTTGGAGCTTATTGATGTGCCAACCGCACAGGCCATTTACTGCGGAATTATGACCGACACGATGTCGTTCCGCTTTCCGAGTGTGAGTCCAGAAACACACGAGATAGCCGCATGGCTTATGCGCAAAGGATTGAAGCCACACGTGGTTCATGAAAATGTTTTGGACTCTCAGCGAGTAGAGCGTTTGCGATTGATGGGATATGCACTATCCGAATGCATGACAGTTCTGCCTGAATATAAGGCCGCTTTTATTGCAATAAAAAAGGATAAGCTAGATGAGTTCCAGCCCCAATCTGGCGATACAGAAGGTCTAGTGAACATGGCGTTAAGTGTTGAAGGCACTACCATCGCAGCGTTTTTTAGAGAAGACGATGATTGTGTTCGAATTAGTTTTAGAAGTAAAGGTCTGCGTGATGTGAATCAAATGGCTCGTGCACACTTCAACGGAGGCGGACATAAGAATGCTGCAGGTGCGCGCTTGCATGAATCGTTGGAACATACGATTGCGAAGTTTTTAGAGTTATTACAAAAAGGAGAAATCTAATGAAATACGCCTATCTACTTTTTGCTTTCGCGGCAATCCTCATGAGTTGCGACAGTTGCTCGCAGGACAAGAAGACAATTCAGCAAATGTCGCAAGCGCAAATAGATTCGATGCTCATTGCACAGAACAGAAATTTCCATGCGCAAGAAAAGGAACGGATACAAAAATTTGTCTCGGAAAAGCAATGGCCTACAACCATTACTGGCACAGGTATTCATTATTGGATATACGAACAAGGAGCTGGAGAAACGGTAAAGTCAGAGCAAATAGCTATGGTGGAATACGAAGTCTCGTTGCTTGATGGAACCGTTATTTATAAAAGTAAACCCAACGAAAAAGTTCCTGTTAAAATTGGACATGACAACGTTGAAAGTGGCCTGCACGAGGCAATGCTATTGCTAAAGACAGGAGATCGTGCGAAGTTTGTTCTGCCTTCATATCGTGCATTCGGACTAACTGGAGAAGGAAAGATACCCATGAATGCCGCTGTTGTTTACGACATTCTCTTGGTGGAAATTCAGTGATTAAATAATGCGCCTTAGGATCTTCGCTAGCCACTCTTTTCCTTTATACGGAGGATGAACCAATGAAGTGGAATTGAAAATTCGACTTGTATGTACTTCCGATTTTAAGTGGCAAAATTCAAGGAATCCATGATAGCCATGTGAGTATCCCATGCCTGAAAAGTTACTTCCGCCGAAAGGCATGCGCACATCGCTTAGGTGCAAGAAAACATCGTTTATGGTTACTCCACCAACCCACGTGTTTTGTGTGATGAACTTTCTTTCATTTCTGTTGTGAGAAAACACATACAAGGCCAAGGGCTTCTCTTTACTTCGAATGAAATCTACCGCTTCTTCTAATGATTCGTATTCGAAGATGGGAAGTATAGGTCCGAATATCTCTTCTTTGAAAACACGCGATTCTTTCGATATATTTCCAACAACCGTTAAACCGAACAATCGTTCGGTAGGCTTGTGGGCTCCTTCAAACAGAATCTTTCCCCCTGTATTGCGCACTTCTTCAACCATGGAAGTAAGTCGTTCATAATGTTTTTCTGAAACAATGCAAACCACTTCGTCAGAATTCAATTTTCCATCTGTCGTATAGTGCGAATGATAGTGTTTTTCGAGGTGCTGAACAAACTCGTTTGTTTTTCCTTTCGGAATTAATACGTAATCAACAGCAATGCACGTTTGTCCAGCATTGGTATATTTCCCCCAAAGAATTTTTTTCGCGGCATCTTCTAAGTCGTAATTTTCTCCAATCACAGCCGGTGATTTTCCACCGAGCTCAAGTGTTACGCTCGTTAAATTCTTCGCGGCGGAAGCCATGACTAATTTTCCAACAGCCGGAGACCCGGTAAAGAAAATATGATTGAAAGGAAGTTCTGTTAATTGAGCCGCAACGATCCCATCGCCAAGAACGACAGTCACTTCCTTCGGGAGGAAGGTGTCTTCAATAAATTCTTTTAGCGCTTGACTCACTGTAGGTGTGAGTTCAGAAGGTTTGATTACTGCGGTGTTTCCGGCGGCGAGGCATGAGATAAGAGGAGTAAGCGTAAGCTGAACGGGATAATTCCATGGAGAAAGAATGAGGCATACTCCTTTCGACTCCACATGAATTTTACTAGAAGCCAGAGGGTTTGCGAGATTCATTCCCGGATAGGTAATGGCCATCCATTGTCGAAGCTCTTTTCTAACACCCTTTAATTCAGAGAAGATAAGTGAGAATTCCATGATGGAAGATTCGAATGGGTGTTTGTTCAAATCTGCTTTCAGCGCTTGAGTAAGGTTAGCTTCGTGCTTGTGCAATCCCTTTTCAAATCTATTCAGCACTTCGATTCTTTCCGAAACTTTACTGTTTTTGAAGAGCAATGCATGTTTCTTTTGCTGCTCGAAAATTTCCATATTCAACATAATCTTGTATTATTCGTGTTCGCGAATCTTTTTCGTTTCGTGTTCTGTTGGCTCATCCGTCGTTTCTTCTTCCTTCATATACCAATCTCTTAAATTGGGTTGCCCCGCGTCTGCCCAAGCGCTCAACCAAAGACTTCCAAGTGAGTAAACAGCGGAACGCATTCTTCGTTCAACTTGTCCGTTTAAAAGATTGCTGTATGCCTCTGAGAATTCTCTCGAATAGGTTCGCACTTCAATGTTGTTTCGCACTTCAAATGCATATTTTTTGTCGGAAGGAAATTGTTCGGTTAATTGCGCTTCAAACTTCAACACTGAATCTACGGCTGCATAGCTTTCTTTCAATCGTTCCCATATGAAATGCTGCGGAGCGGAAATGTATTCAGCTTGTCCAACAAAGAAATCGTATTGTGGAAATTGAATTTCAGGAACGCGACTTTCCCAGAAACCGTGAATACCTTTTTGATTGGTTTTTTGTCCGTTGTAGTTGGAAGTGGAATGAAGAGGTACGTGCACATCTCCAACGTAATGTCCTATTTCAGCAGAAAGTCGAAGAACACGATTTACATCTTTTTCTTTAAATGCAATCACCAATTTTGAATAAACGAAATACAAATTCCAAGGGACAATGCCATGTGCGCGAAGGCTGTCTTCTCCGTATTTGGTAACAGCGTCGTTCCACCGCTCAGGTAAATTCTCAAAAGGAGAAGAAGAATTTTCCGTTACATAACGATCAACATCGAGGAAGTGACATTCCGCTTCGCCTTTAACACTGTATCTTCTTTTGTCGGGGTCTACACTGTGATCTATTAAATAGTTCATGTTGTATTTGTAGAATCCGAAAAGTTCCGGAGGCAACGTGTAAATAGCTAGCTCATTAATTTTCTTGTGTCCGAAGAATCCCCAGTCTAAACAAACATGTGGATCTGGCTCTTTTGAAAAAACTGACATTGGAAAACAAAGTACCAAGAGTAAGAGGGTCTTTGTTTTCATGTTGAAGGTACTATGCGTTGTCTATTTCAAGCTTCACCAACTTTCCATCGCGAAGAATGGGAATGCACGGCACCGAATCTAACGTTAAGCAATACTTTACGTCTTTTTGAATTTTCAATTTCATCAAACGTTTGCGGTGAGAACTAGCACGAAGAAAGCTGTAGAAATTATCGCGAGCCGAACGGTATAAAAATTTAGCCGAGATAGTGCTGTCTTCGTTCGAAACGAATTTGCGACTTTCTAAAAGGATGTCGGCGATGGCACCCGCACAGATGGTGTCTTCTAAATTCATCTTCTCTTTCCAACCAGACGCCAGAACGAGAACGTTTTTATTTTGATCAATGAGCCAATTACTAAGATAGGTGAGGTTGTTCAAACAGCCAATAACCACCATGCTTTTGTCTTTTGCTACTTCAATGGCATTGGTTCCGTTGGTTGTTGTAAGAACAACTGTTTTTCCAACTAAATCTGGATTCATGAATGCATAAGGCGAATTTCCAAAGTCGAAACCTTCCACCACTTGTCCATCTCTTTCGGCAGCCGTGATGTATCCCTTCGCTTTGTAATCTATTGCTTTCTCAACAGAATTAACAGGAATGATTTCTTTTATTCCGCAATGAAGACCAGTGGTAATAGCGCTTGTAGCGCGAAGAACATCAATAACAACCACAATGTCAAATCCATTGTCGTACAACGGGAAGTGACTTGGTGCGTAACAAACTTCAACAATCTTTCTTTCGCTTAGTGCTGGCATAGGGTAGGTTCTAAAAAGCTAAAATTAACAAAAGAAAAGGAAAGCGGCGAATTTGTTTATGCCATAACTAACTTCGCAACCTAATCAGAACCCATGCGTGTAAACAAATTCATAAGTGAATCGGGACTTTGTAGCCGAAGAGAAGCCGACAAGTTTATTGAACGCGGTCTAGTTACTATTAATGGAAAGAAGATTGGACTAGGTGCTGAAGTTAGACCAAGAGATGTGGTGAAAGTGAACGGTCGCGGTCTAAATAGAGAAGAGAAGCAAGATTTGGTTTTGGCTTTCAACAAGCCTATGGGCGTTGTTTCTACGACAGATAAAGTAGAGAAGAACAACATCATTGATTATATAAGCTACAGCGAACGGATTTTTCCGATTGGAAGATTAGATAAGGATTCTCAAGGACTTATTCTTTTGACAAATAATGGCGACCTAGTTAACAAGATTCTTCGTGCAGGAAACAAAAATGAAAAGGAATACATCGTAAGTGTGGATCGTCCGTTGTTTGCGGACTTCGCAGAGAAGATGAGTCAAGGCGTTCCTATTCTAGGCGTTCAAACACGTCGCTGCAAAGTAGTTGTTGAAACTCCGTTTGTATTTCGAATTACATTGATACAAGGACTGAACAGACAGATTCGAAGAATGTGTGAACACTTTGGATACACAGTCACGAAGTTAGAACGATGCCGCATCATGCATATTGGCATACAAGGGCTTCAGGTGGGTGAATTCAGACCTTTGGAGGAAGATGAGATGAGACTGTTGAATAAGTATCTTGAAAAATCGAAATCAGAAGCTCCGGAGAAGAAAGCTTCGAGCGATCCAGACAAGCCTAAGCCGAAACCAAGACCTAAGCCGAAGCCAAGAACAAGTACTTCTGCATCTTCACCGTCATCATCGAAACCAAGATTTAAAGCAGGAAGTAAATCGCACGCCAAACCCGGTGAACGCACGTTTCGAAACGGACCTAGCAAAGGCAGTAGCAGTCGCGGAAACTCAGGAAAAAGCAGTCGTGGCGGAGCGAAAAGAACAGGTAGATAGAACTTAGTGTAAAAATTACACTAAGTAATTCCTTCGTCTTGTTTATCTTTGTTGGAAATACAATTCCCCATGGCAAACATTGCTCACATTCATGCAAGACAAATTCTCGATTCGAGAGGCAATCCAACAATTGAAGTCGATGTAATAACAGATCAAGGTACTGTTGGTCGCGCTGCTGTTCCTTCGGGAGCAAGCACGGGCATGCATGAAGCAGTTGAGCTTCGCGATGGTGATCAAACTCAATATCTGGGCAAAGGCGTTATGCGTGCTGTTCAAAATGTAAATGAAGTATTAAACAAAGAATTGGAAGGTGCTTCTGTATTCGAGCAGAACCTAATAGATATGGCCATGTGTGCAATAGACGGCACAGAGAACAAAAGTGTTTTGGGTGCAAACGCAATTCTAGGTGTTTCGTTAGCTGTAGCGAAAGCGGCGGCAGAGACTTCTGGATTAAGTCTATACAGATACATAGGTGGAGTGAGTGCAAACACACTTCCAGTTCCAATGATGAATATTATTAACGGAGGAGCGCATGCCGACAACAAGGTAGATGTTCAAGAATTCATGATCCTTCCAGTAGGTGCTGAAACATTCAGTCAAGCCTTGCGCATGGGAGCTGAAGTTTTTCATCACTTGAAAGCTGTATTGAAAAAACAAGGTCACATGACGAACGTTGGTGACGAAGGTGGATTCGCCCCGAACTTCAACAGTAACGAAGAGGCACTTCAAACAATCATGCAAGCAATTGAGGCTTCAGGTTACAAAGCAGGAGAAGATATTATGTTGGGATTGGATTGTGCTTCCACGGAATTCTACAACACCGAAACGAAACTCTATCACTTGGAATCAACTGGGGAACACTTAACCAGTTCTCAAATGGTTGATTATTGGGCAGACTGGACGAAGCGTTACCCGATTGTATCGATTGAAGACGGATGTTCAGAAGACGATTGGGATGGTTGGAAGTTAATGACGGAGAAGTTGGGTGACACGACTCAATTGGTTGGAGATGATTTATTCGTTACCAATGTGAATCGTCTTTCTCGAGGAATAGAGGAAGGCATAGCGAACAGTATTTTGGTTAAAGTGAATCAAATAGGCTCTTTGACAGAAACGATTGATGCGGTTAACATGGCGCACAGAGCGGGATATACTTCAGTAATGTCTCACAGAAGTGGAGAAACAGAAGACACCACTATTGCAGACCTATCCGTAGCGCTCAATACGGGACAGATTAAGACAGGTTCTGCATCTCGCTCAGATCGTATTGCAAAATACAATCAGTTATTGCGTATTGAAGAAGAGTTGGGGAAGATGGCTTATTTCCCTGGAAAGAGCATATTGAAATAGGTTTAATAAATAGAAATTAAAAAGGGCCATGCGGCCCTTTTTTTTACTCATTTAATTCAGGGTATCTATCTAAAAGATCGTCTCGTTTTTTCTTTGAAGCGAGCATAGACCAAGAGAATCTTTTTTTGCCATCTTCATACCTTCTGTTTTCGTCTTTTACTGCTGTTAGAATTTCCAAGAAAGCAGCGTCTGAACTAATTACGGTAAGAATATTCAATTTGTATTCAAACATGTACCATGTAGCACCATCTAATTCCAAGTACAATCTGAATATATCTCCGCTCCGACGTTTTTCAATTTCAATTAACCCTTTGGTATATTTGAAAATTTGCTTTTTGCCCATGCTGGCAACACCCAATGGACCGGTGGTAGAGAATGTTTCAAGCTCTTCGTTCCAAACCCAATTCAGATCTCCAAAATAAAAGAACTGCTGAAGTTCTTCGGGAAGTCTCTTTAATGTTCCGTCTAAAGCTAAATCGGCAATGATTTTATCAGATTTTTCAATTCCTAAAAACTCAACCAGACTTTTTTCAAATTGAGTTTTGGTCAAATCGATAGGGTCTAAGTTGGCATTTGTAAATTTCTCAGCAATGTGCTTTTGAGCTCCTTCATCAAATGGGAAGTTCAATAGACTCGTGCTTTGTGCAGCCAATGTGGAGTCGTTCGATTGGAAATGAACGGTTCCCACAGACTTCATAACCATCATGCCGTAATCAACATTGAAGTCCATAACACCATCTCCTGTTAATTCGCAGGTGGTGGTATTTAAACCAAGCAATTGGCCTGGCAGTTTGGGCTGACGGATTTTCTCTTTCGATCCGATGTAGTAGGTTTTCTTGCCTTTGTCGTAGTACAAAAATCCGGTTGATTCGATTAGTCCGTGGTCTTTCTTGTTTGGCTTAGCGCTTAAGAAACCAGGATAAATCTTCATCGGAGGTTCATCTTTCACAATAACACCAACACCCAATTTCGACATGGTCATATCGCGCAAGGTGCTGTCTACTGGAATGTAAATTTCAAGTGGATTAATTTCCGATTTGAATTTGAAGAAGGTTCTCGCAATGCTGTTGCAGTTATGTAAAATGCGGACACCTCCATTGAAAGTCAAGTTCGGATTACTCGCGTGCAATTCGAATTTTCCGTAATATTCGAAGGCAGGGGACAGGAAGAATTGATCTGTCTCCTTAATATCTCCGAAAGCAACAGTTTGGTAGGTTGAATCCAATCTAAATGTGTTAATGTGAATCTTCTGCTCTTTCTTGTTTTCGTCTTTGTATATAATATCACCACTTCCCTCGTATTTCTTGCGACCTTCAATCTTCAAACTCGCATTGAAAATTTTATGATGTTGCGTTATGAAGTTGCTAATCACTTGAGCGCGCTCCAGCCTGCGCATATTAGCCCATTTGTCAATAACGACATAGTTGCTGTCCGGTTGAACCTTCGAGTCGGCAACAATAATGTATTCAATCTTTTTACACGTTAGTCGGTTATTCTTCACATCGTATTTCGCATACGGAGATAGGAAGTTCAAACTATCTTGATTGGGGTCGATAGAGTAAAAGTTGCTTCGCTTCTTTTCTGCATCGGTGTCAATAACAAGATCGTTGTTTGCTTTCCGCGTAGACGAAAGCTCCATTTCGGATTTATCCATGAACCAAGTGAATTGATCCATGAAGCAAA
Organism: Flavobacteriales bacterium; assembly: GCA_044354975.1. Taxonomy (GTDB): domain Bacteria; phylum Bacteroidota; class Bacteroidia; order Flavobacteriales_D; family Sanyastnellaceae; genus CAIZGX01. The sequence continues at coordinate 12,147 of JBIKZA010000027.1, read as the reverse complement.
CATAAAGGTTTGCTGGGAATTCGATTTTCGTCTCACCGCTGTTACTCTTGAATTGTCCTTTTCTAGCGTCGAAATCAACGTCGGCACTTACGTTATCTGTTTTGAACGCTAGCCCAACATCACCTGGATTTGATTTTAATTCAAAAGCGGCTGTGTCCGCTAGGATTTTTCTATTTCTTAATTTGAAATGTTTGGATGAGAGTTTTGCTCCAACGAAATCACTAGAGCCATTGCCCGTCATTCCGGTTGGCTCAAGTCGCATGGTTCCTTTGAATTTAGCTTCTTGATTGAAGCAGTCAACTAAATCGTCGTTCGTGGTTACTTCCAACTTGTCTTTTTTAGGGAAGTACTGCAAATCCATTTTACTCGCTTGCGCATCTGGAACATTTGCTTTTTTGTCACTTTTGTTAGTGAAGGCTGAGGCCAATCCAAAGACCTCTTCAGGCACATAAGTAAATGAATTGGAAAGCGAAGTCGAGGTCAGGTATTCAAGTTTCCCTTTTCCTTTTAATCCTGAAAAGTTCAAAGTTAAATCACCTGTAACCGTAGCTTTTCCCCCGTAGGCTTGAAAGCCAGAATCAGTGGTGTTGATTTGAAATCCCAAGCTATTGTCCTCCATCAAGACCAATGGCTCTTTGATGTCCGGAAATATTCCACCACTGACCAACGTTCCTTGAAACTTCAAATTCTTTTTATTGAAGTTGTCGAGCGAGTCAATTTGAAACGGTTCCACTTCATAGTAGAAACCATCGCGTTTGTATTTTCCTTTTTGAATGGAATATGAATCATAAAATACACTCGAAGTTTTATTACAGGTTAAGATGGGATATTGCGGATAGTCCTTTGAGTGATAGCCGCTTTTATTTGTGGGATGATCTATCTCGAGTGTTCCAGAAAGACCTGAAAGGACATTTTTAACGCGAGTTTTAGGGTAGTTGCCAAAATTATCAGGCGCTCTAGTAAAGTCGTCTACGAAAATAACACACGAATCAATTTCAGCCATATCAAATTTGAATTGATCATAAATAAAATTGTATTTCGCTCCTATCAACTCGAAATTTCCAGTATTGATTCGTCCGCTAAAACTAAAGTCTCGATCTTTGTGCAAGATAATTTCACCTCCCGTCGGATAGATCATGACTTTCTGAGAATCACTGAGTAAAACGTTATTTACGCCTTTAATAATGATGTCTCTCGTAAGCAAGCTGAACCGAGCATTTTCAGAACGACCCACTTCAGAAATAAATTGAATAGCATCGTAATCGGCGTTGCCGCGATTGTTTTCTATGTGCTTGTGTAATTTTTCTAGCAATACAATATCACGCGTTTCAATGTCGTACTGAATATACCCCTTGTTTGTTAAATCGATAAACATGGGTATCCATTGCTCAACTCCCGTGCGGGCCTGATGAGCAAAATCAATGGCATTGAAAAAGTCAGATTGAAGTCCTTTTCCGGTTCGGTACAAAATATACACGGGATGATCATTCGAAATTCCGGCAAGGGTGGAAAAACGTTTTTCTTTGAAATAATCTACAGATTCGAAATCAGCATAGCCTCCTGGAACCGATCCAAATGTTCCGAAGTTCATATATGGCGCATCGATGTTCCACTGCACCGATTCAAAATACATCTCCACTTCGTGATAGGTATTCAGAAAAGGGGAAGGGGAGATGCCGTTTTCTGTTCGAGAGAGCTCTAAATTCCTTGACTTCTTGGTGAACATGAAAAACAAATCTGGATGATAAATGCTATCTGAATCCAAGCGCATTTTGATGGATGTATTGCTGCTCTGAATGCGATCGGGACGAATTTCAAACAACAGGCTTTGCGCAATAACGAAGGCTTTCTTCTCGCGGTAGAAAATAAGACTGGCAGGAGTTTCCATGGTCCCTGTTCCCTCTAACTTTTTTCCAGACATGGTGAAACCGCCTTCGTAGTCAACGTTAGGAACAATGTTTTTAATTTCCAATCGCTGATAATACGATTCGAACAACGGATAGGTGGCCGTTTCTTCTGTCTTGTTTCCAATAATTTTTTCTGTGAGCTTTCCAGAAAGCGGTTTGTCGAAAAACTCATTGTAAAACATTACGCTGTCAATAACGTAGCGCGATTCTTTGATTCGAATGTTGTAGTGGTTGAATGAAACATATGTCTTCTCAGGATCATAGCCCGCCCGCTGCCATGTAACACGTCCAGCTTTTCCATAAAACTTTTCAAGGGTTGGGAAATAATTCCCTGAGGTGTTGTATATGACAGAACTGTCGCCACGACTGAAACATTTCAAATTCATTTCATCAAAAGCGACATGTGGCAGAGAATCAAAAACAAAACGATAGGTGTTGTTGTTGGTCTTCCACTGAAGCGATTCATTTTTGTAAAAGGTTAAATCACGGAAGAGTCCTAAGCTCGATTCAACAAATTCAGCTCCATATTTTTTTATTTTCTTGTCGGAATAAATGCGAATAACCATGTCGTTCCATTCCTTCAACTCTAATTCGCTTTTACCCGAATTTTGAAAGTACATGAACGATTGAATGTAATTGTCATAATCTGGAAAAATCTTAGACTTGCTATCAATGAACAAGGTTAATGTTTCACGGAATTGTTTCTTCTGCGCTTCAGTGTAAATATTTCCTTCTAACCACATCTTGGCCAGCTTCTTTTCGATTTGATCTTTACCATAATCCTTGCGCTGGTCTTCGAGAATGTCTGTTAAATAATTTAACATTTTCTCATCTTCTTCAGGAAGTTTTTCTCCCTTCTGTGCAGATACACCAAAGCTTATAAGTAAGGCAAATAACAGGAAAAGTATTTTCTTCATCGTTGCAGGTCTAGTTCCATTACAAGGTTAACGCATTTTTTCGACGAATCATTTTCTGAACACTTCGAAAAAGGCGGATATTTTCAACAACGAGCATCCTGATTATCGTGCCAAATTCGTAGCAGACTTCGTACCTTTGCGGCCTAATCACTTTTGCAATGAACAAAGAGGTATTTATCGTTTCAGCCGTGCGCACTCCAATGGGAAGTTTCGGCGGATCACTGGCTAGCGTATCAGCTACACAATTGGGTGCTACGGCAATTAAAGGAGCACTAAATAAAATTAACTTGAAACCAGAAGAAGTTCAAGAAGTAATCATGGGTTCTGTTCTTCAGGCTAACCTTGGACAAGCACCTGCGCGTCAGGCCGCCAAATTTGCGGGACTTTCAGACAGTGTGCAATGCACTACTGTGAATAAAGTATGCGCTTCAGGTATGAAGGCGATTATGATGGCTGCGCAAAGCATTCAATGCGGAGATGCAGATGTGGTGGTAGCAGGGGGTATGGAAAGCATGAGTCGCGTTCCTTTCTATTCAGAGAATTTACGTTGGGGAAATAAATACGGCAACGTGACCATGGTCGACGGTTTGGCGAAAGACGGACTGACAGACGTGTACCACAATTATCCGATGGGAAATGCAGCAGAGCTTTGCGCGAAAGAGTGCAACATCTCTCGCGAAGCACAAGACGAATTCGCTATTGAATCATACAAGCGTTCGGCTGCTGCTTGGGCATCTGGACAATACGCAAATGAAATTGTTCCTGTTGAAGTAGTTGGAAGAAAAGGCGATGTTGTTCTTTTCTCTGAAGACGAAGAATACAAGAATGTAAGTTTCGATAAAATCCCAGGACTTCGTCCGGTGTTCGCGAAAGACGGTACTGTTACCGCCGCTAACGCTTCAACCATGAACGACGGTGCTGCAGCCTTGATCTTAATGAGCAGAGAGAAAATGGAAGCGCTTGGACTTACGCCATTGGCAAAACTTACGGGCTATGCAGATGCAGAGCAAGCGCCAGAGTGGTTCACCACTACACCTTCTTTGGCATTGCCGAAAGCAGCTGCAAAAGCAGGTGTGAAAGTAGAAGATTTAGATTTAATTGAATTGAACGAAGCGTTCAGTGTGGTGGGTATCGTGAATACTCAGAAAATGAACTTAGATCCAGCGAAGGTGAACGTGAATGGAGGTGCGGTTTCTTTAGGACATCCGCTCGGTTGTAGCGGAGCGCGTATTGTAGTTTCGTTGGTTCACGCATTGAAAAATCGCAACCAGAAATTAGGGGGTGCCGGTATATGCAACGGAGGAGGTGGCGCAAGCGCTGTTGTTGTTGAAATAGTATAATTCAAACAAATGAAATTAGTTTTTCCAAAGCAAATTACACCTCGCTGGCTTATCTTTTCGATAGACCTTGCGCTGTGTGCCTTTGCTTTCATTGCGGCATATCTCATTCGTTTCGAATTTGCGATTCCCAAAAATGAGCTGGATTTAATGTTGCTCTTCGCGCCGATTTATTTCGTCGTAAGAGCTGTCTTATTCTATTTTGGAAAATCGTATTCAGGTATTATTCGTTTTACAAGCACACAAGACGCTATTCGTATAGGTTTTGTTTTATTGCAAGGAAGCATCGCATTTGTATGTTTGAACTTCATTCGCAAAGGAATTAACGGAGCGTATCTCGTTCCGCTATCAATTATTATTCTTGAATTTTTAGTGAGTGCTGCTTTACTAGTGTTCTTTCGACTTTCCATAAAATTCCTTTATATGGAATTGAAAAGTTTGAAAGGAAGTAAAACCAGAGTGGTTGTGTTCGGCGCAGGTGAAGGAGGATTGTTGTTGAAAAGGACACTCGATCGAGACCGACAGTCGTCGTTAGATGTTGTTGCTTTCTTTGATGATAACCAACAAAAGGTTGGAAAGAAATTGGAAGGCGTTGATATTTTAAGTTCAAAGAAACTCGACGATTTCTTGGCGGCGAATCCGATTGAAGAGCTCATTATTTCCATTCCTGAAATTGCCCTTGTGCGCAAACGACAATTGGTAGATTTAGCTTTGAAGTACAAGGTCACGCTAAAACACCTTCCGCATGCGAACAACTGGATAAACGGAGAACTGAGCGCAAAACAATTGCGTGAGGTGAAGTTTGAAGATCTTCTTGGAAGAGATGTGATTCAAATGAGTTCAAACGAGGTGAAGGAGATTATTCAAAACAAAGTTGTTCTTGTAACAGGCGCTGCAGGCAGTATTGGTAGCGAGTTGGTTCGCCAGATCTTGTTGTTGAATCCGAATAAAGTCATTGCATGCGACGTTGCAGAAACACCCATGTTTTTATTGGGAAATGAATTATCGAAATTCATTGACGAAGGAAAGTTGGAAATGGTCATTGGCGACGTGCGCAACGAATTGCGCATGCGACGGATGTTCGAAGCGTTTCAACCTAAAATAGTTTTTCATGCTGCCGCTTATAAGCATGTGCCTTTAATGGAAAACAATCCGGCTGAGGCGGTGGCGACGAATGTTTTTGGTTCGGCTAGTGTTCTGGATATTGCGAGTGAGTTTGGTGCAGAGCGTTTCGTTATGGTAAGCACAGACAAGGCGGTGAATCCAACCAACGTCATGGGAGCAAGCAAGCGCATTGCTGAAATGATTGTGCAGTCAAAAGAGACTTCACTCATTTGTGTGACCACGAGATTCGGAAATGTATTAGGTAGCAATGGTTCCGTGATTCCAGTATTCAGAAAACAAATTGAAGAGGGCGGTCCTGTTACTGTTACACACAGAGACATTACACGTTTCTTCATGACTATTCCAGAGGCGGTTCAATTGGTTTTGGAGGCGGGCGCCATGGGGAAAGGCAACGATATTTTCGCATTCGATATGGGACAACAAGTGCGCATTTCTGATTTAGCGGAACAGATGATTCGCTTAAGCGGATTAGAGCCTGGCCAAGACATAGAGATTCAATTTACCGGTCTTCGTCCTGGTGAGAAATTGTATGAAGAAGTTCTAGCAACCGAGGAAAATACGGTTCCTACGCACAACGAGAAAATTCTTTCAGCGAAAGTACGTAATGTGGAAGCCTCTGAATTGAAAGAGAAATTGTCTCGTTTGAAAGAGCAAATGAATCTTCAAAACAACCAAGAAATGGTTCGCGTTATGAAAGAGATAGTTCCCGAATTCAAAAGCAACAATTCTGAATTTTCCTTGCTCGACAATTAATTGTCATGGCGAGTTACCGAACCATTTTAACGGAAGCAGAATCGCTTTACAAAGTCAGTGGAAGCAAACACATTGGAAGAACCTTCCACCGGACCTAGGGTGCAACGGGTAAATTTTCTTTGAACAGCCATTGTTTGTCGAAAGGCACAATGTGCACACCACTGAAATAAAAGTGAAGAATATCTTCAGCCGATTTTCCTTTCTTCGCCATATTCATGGCTCCCTCTTGGCACAGTCCAACGCCATGTCCGAAACCTCTTCCATGCAAAACAATTTCGTTGTCTAATTCTTCAATATGAAAATAAGCCGACTTCAATTTTAAGTCGGCACGCATGTCTTTTGTTGAAAGTGAAGCGTTGTTTTGCAGGTAAAAAAGCGGGCGTTTGTTCGCGCTGCAATTCATGCTTCCGGCTATGCAATCGTCGGAATCGTTAATGGAAATGTTCTTCGTCGTTAAGTAGTTTTTCCACTCCATTGTAGTCATTCGTTTTTCCCAAGTGCTGTTCGGCATACTCGTGCAAAACGGATCTTTTTTACCAACACAATAAGAAAGATTTGATTTCCAAACGTCCTGGGCGCTGCAGGTCTGTCCGCCGCAATTGCTATGAAAAAAAGCAGTGATTAATTGAGCCGCGCTGTCGACAATAACTAAGTTTTCAGTGGCCTTTACTGCGGAGAAAATATCGACGTCTTTTTTAGAAATGCCATGATAAACCTGACAATGCGTTCCGTCGCAGACATCGTATCCAACATGTCGCTCATGATTACGAAGGGCATATGTTCTGCTAAGAATGGCTTGCACTTTATAATACTCCAGCGGTTTATTCGCACCGCCTTCGGCTTCAACCACACCTGCCACATACTCTTCCAACGGAAGTGAATTAATAACCTGAACTTTTTTGTCTGAAGGTGCAAGAGAAAATTCACCTTCGTATTTGAAGACAAAGGATTTTGAGTTTTGCATTAACGAAAACAAAGCATCTGTTTTTTCCGATTGAAAATTAACCTTAGTTGTTTGAATGACTGTGTACGAATCAGTTTTGACTTGAATGTTTTTTCCATCCAACATAAACACAACAGTATGCCGGCTGGGTATATCTAGATTAATGGTGTCGCATTGTATTTGGAAGCTATCGGTGCATTGCACGTATAGGTATGTCCATTGTTTTTGTGAAAGCAATTCCAGTCGTACTTCTTGAGCGAAAGACGGCATGCAAAAAGCAATTGCGCAACAAAATAGAATACTCCTTTTCACAGGAGCTAAACTACGTTCAGATAATTTATGGTTTTGTGTGACCTTGAATATTTTTCAACAGCAACGAAGCCGTTAATTCAGAGGCCCCGCCGTTACCCAATGACGCTTTCAATTCGGTGTAAGAAGCTAAAACAGCTTCGCGCTTGCTTCCGTCAACAAGAACTGCACGCAATTCTTCTTCCGCTTGCGAAACATTCCAGTCGTCCTGAATAAGCTCGCGAACCGCTTCGCGATTCAATAACAAATTCACCAACGAAATAAATTTAATTTTCACCAAGCGTTTCGCAATGGCATAAGAAATTGCATTCGCTTTGTAACAAACCACTTGCGGAGTGCCAATCAATGCTGTTTCTAACGTAGCTGTTCCGCTAGTAACCAAGGCAGCCTCGCTGGCTTCCAGCAAGTCGTAAGTGACATTGTAGAACAAACTCACTTTGTGCTTTCCGATAATTTCTTTGTATAATTTTTCTGGAAGGGAAGGAGCTCCCGCAATGATGAACTGGTGCTCAGGAAATTTGTATTTCATTTCCAACATCACATTCAACATACGCGTAACCTCTTGTTTGCGGCTTCCGGGAAGTAAAGCAATGATAGGTCGATTGTCTAAGAAATATTTCTTCCGAAATTCTTCCGGAGATACACCTTTGCGTTTGTTCATTTCATCGAGCAAAGGGTGCCCAACAAACTGAACATCCATTCCTTTCTTCGCATAAAAATCTTTTTCAAAAGGAAGTACAGCGTATAGTTCGGTAACGTCACGTTTTATTTTGTGAACGCGATTTTCTTTCCATGCCCATATTTGCGGAGCAATGTAATAGTAAACCGGAATGCCTTGCTTCTTAGCCCAAGCCGCAATGCGCAGATTGAATCCAGGGTAGTCGATAAGGATGATTGCGTCTGGTTTTTCGCTCAGAATTTCATCCTTGCAACGCTGTATGTTTTTGAAAATGGTGCGAATATTTTTCACCACTTCCCAAAAACCCATGAAGGCTAAATCTTTGAAGTGGGTTGAAATTTTCACGCCTTCACGCTGCATTAAATCTCCTCCCCAACCTGTTAGTTGAAGAGAAGGATCTTGCTTCAACAAGGCCATAGCTAAATTGCTAGCGTGTAAATCTCCGGATGCCTCTCCCGCAATGAAGAAGAATTTTTTTTCTTCTTGCATCAGTATAAATAAATGGCAATAGGAACACTTACGATAACAACAGCGAGAAGTCCCTTGCAGAAGTTGTAATATTCTTGACGAATCATAACGAAGAACAGGATCACGTCGAACAAGATGCTTACGGTTACAAGTTTGTCATGGAAAATATCGCTTCCCTGCACCAAGGTTTGGAAGAACCTGCTGAATGTCTGTCCGTTCAATTGCGCAATTAAAAATCCGAATACCACAAATCCAACGGCAGCTCCAAGAATTCCAGCAACAACGCCATAGGCGAAGGTGTCTAACTTTCCTTTTTTCACTGTGGCCATTGTTGCAAATGTTTAAGTGTATGGTAAGCCGTTAAATCATATTGAACCGGCACAGCGGATACATACATGTTGGCTAACGCATATTCGTCGGTGTCTTCGCCCTTATCGTGGTTGTGGAAAGTTCCAGTTAACCAATAGTAATCTTTTCCACTCGGATCTTTTCTCTGTTCGAACCAGTCGTCATAGAAGGCTTCGGCCTGACGACCGAAACGAATGCCTTTAATTTCTTCAATCCTTCCTTTCGGAATATTCACATTCAAACAGAAATTTTCCGGAAGTTTGTCGTCGTTCAAGACATTGCGAACGATAATTTCAGCGTAATGCATAGATGCGGTGAAGTCTGCGTCTTCAGCATAGTCTAGAAGAGAGAATCCGAGAGACGTAATTCCTTCCATAGCTCCTTCCAATGCCGCCGACATGGTTCCGCTGTATAGAACGTTGGTGGCAGAGTTGTTTCCGTGATTTACCCCACTTAAAATGAGATCGGGCTTTTTCTTAATGATTTGTGAAATGCCGAACTTCACGCAATCGGCCGGAGTGCCTGAACATGAATAGGCCTGAACCCCTTCACCAAAGATGTTTTGTTCTTGCGCGCGAATGATACCATTAATGGTAACCGCGTGTCCCATTCCGCTTTGTGCTTTGTCTGGAGCAACCACAACGACTTGTCCGAATTTCTTCGCCACTTCCACCAACGAACGAATACCTTTCGCGGTAATACCATCGTCGTTCACAACTAAAATCGTACGTTCTGAATTCATACTGCAAACATAAGCTTGAAAAGTAGCATCACTTGCCTCAGGTTCATGAATATTTCTTCATCTTTGCCCAAGATTTATAAACATATGAATGCATTCGTAGTAGGTGGTGTTCGCACTGCAATTGGAAGTTTTGGAGGAACGCTTGGTCCGGTTAGGGCCGATGATTTAGCAGCAGTTGCTTTGTCTGAACTCATGAAGAAATTTCCGAATCTTGATCCGGCTGTAATTTCTGACGTGTTCATGGGATGCGCGAATCAGGCAGGTGAAGACAATCGCAACGTGGCGCGTATGGCTGTGTTGTTGGCTGGACTTCCTCATACCGTTCCAGCTGAAACCTTGAATCGCTTGTGTGCTTCAGGTATGAGTGCGGTTGCAACTGCGGCTCGTGCTGCACATGCGAACGAAGGCGATGTGTTTATAGCAGGGGGAGTAGAGCACATGACGCGCGGACCTTGGGTGATTTCGAAGACCACTTCTGCTTTCGGAAGAGACGCACAAATGTTCGACTCAGCTTTCGGATGGCGTTTTGTGAATCCGAAAATGAAAGAGATGTACGGTGTAGATGCCATGGGTGAAACCGCAGAGAATTTGGCAGAGATGTTCAACATCTCACGCGAAGATCAAGACGCTTTCGCTTTGTGGTCGCAACAGAAAGCAGCGGCTTCCATTGATTTGTTGAAGGAAGAAATTGTGAATGTTTCCATTCCAACTAAAAAAGGTGATCCAATAATTTTTAATACAGACGAATTTGCGAAAGCAGGAACAACCATGGAAGGTCTTGCAAAATTGCGCGCTTCATTTAGAAACGGAGGAACCGTTACTGCAGGAAATGCTTCTGGTTTGAACGACGGTGCAGCTGCCTTGTTAATGGCCAGTGAGAGCGGATTGAATGCGCATGGATTAACGCCTTTGACGCGCGTGGTTTCATCTGCGGTAAGCGGGGTAGAGCCTCGGATCATGGGCATTGGTCCGGTTGAAGCATCCAAGCTAGCTTTGAAGCGTGCAGGATTGACGCTCGATCAAATGGATATTTTAGAATTGAATGAAGCCTTCGCGGCGCAGGTTTTGGCTTGCACACGTCAGCTTGGCTTGGAAGACAACGATGCGCGCATCAACCCGCAAGGGGGCGCTATAGCATTGGGTCATCCGCTTGGAATGAGCGGTTCACGCTTGGTTCAGACAGCCTCTATGCAGTTGGCTCGTTCAAACAAAAAATACGCATTGTGCACCATGTGCATTGGAGTAGGACAAGGATATGCAGTAGTTTTAGAGCGCGTATAACATGGCGAATATTTTCGAATTCAACGGATACATTCCGGTCATTCATGAATCGGCTTTCATTCATCCGAATGCGACCGTAACGGGAAATGTCATTATTGGAAAGAACGTATACATTGGCCCAGGTGCTGCTATTCGCGGCGACTGGGGACAGATTATTATTTCTGACGGATGCAACGTTCAAGAGAATTGCACCATTCATATGTTTCCTGGAACTACAGTTGTTTTGGGTGAAAACGCACACATTGGTCACGGAGCTATTGTGCACGGAGCGCAGATTGGCGCGAATACGTTGGTTGGAATGAATGCAGTCTTAATGGACGATGTCATTGTTGAAGAAGAATGCATCATTGGTGCTTTGTGTTTTGTCCCTGCCAAGACAGTAGTGGAAAGAAGAACTGTTATGGTTGGAAATCCAGCGAAGAAAGTGAAAGAGGTGAGCGATGAGATGTTGGAATGGAAGACCGAAGGAACAGGCTGGTATCAGCGTCTTCCGGAAGAATGTCGCAATACGTTGCGTGCTGTTGAACCACTTCGCGAAATTCCTGCCGACCGAAAGGTTCAGGACACGAAGGGCTATAATACCTGGCACGAGCGCAAGTCATGAGTTTTCAGTTTAAGCAATTTTCTGTATTGCATGAAGCCTCTTCCATGAAAGTGGGAACGGACGCTGTGTTATTGGGTGCCTTTATTCAAACTGAAAAACAAGAAAAAATTTTAGAAGTCGGAACGGGATGTGGCGTTGTTGCGCTCATGCTCGCACAGAAAGGAAATCGAGTTTTAGCGATTGACATTCATGCACCTTCGGTGGAAGAAGCGCAGCAGAATTTTAGTAATTCGGTTTTCGCACCATTGTTAATTGCTGACGAGATTGATTTTTTTAAGCTTCAGGCTCCGGTGAAATTCGATCGCATTGTTTCGAATCCACCTTTTTTTCAGAACAGTTTACAAGCCCCCGACGAAGCGCGCAATGCTGCTCGTCATGCAGTGAACGACTGGGTGAAACGTTTTTGGGAACGCGCACACAAGTTAACGGGAAGAGTGAATGTCATTATCCCTGTTGAAGCATACGACGAGTGGAAACGCGAAAGTGAATTGTCGAATTTTTTCTTGGTGAAGAAATGCGAAATCTTTTCTCGCGCCGACAAACCCGCTATTCGATTCTTGTTGGAATATTATCGAATTGAAGAACCTCTTCAAGAATCATCTCTTGTTCTTATGAATGAAGATGGGACGCGGACGAAGGAGTATGAGGAGTTTGCGGGAGCTTACTATCTGTGAACTACATTATTGGAAAATCGAAGATTTTATTCCTACTGCGTAATGGGAACTACGTTATTG
>JBIKZA010000001.1:0-105748 GCA_044354975.1 Flavobacteriales bacterium | reverse complement strand
AAGGAGAAAGCGGCGCGAGCTAAACTGCGAACATCTATTCCGCTGTGCTGCTTGAAACGCACGTCTTCCGTGGCTAGCAGCGCATCAATAACGTGCGGAGGAATTTCTTGATAGGTAATGTCTGATCGGTTCTCTTTGTAGAATGAACCAATGGTGGTTCCGTCGGAAGCGTAGATCTGAGAGGCCAATCCAATCTTTGGATTTGCTAATAAATCAATATTCGGAAGTCCGCTTAACAAGACAGCGCCTAATACCAGCGTGAAAAAAATCCATGGCGACATGCCTATCCACCAAAGAATCTTCGCGTATTTTTTTTCCTGTTCGGGTGTGTTTTCCATAGGTTCTGATTAACGCGTTTTTCAGCGTAAAATTTCAATAATCAAAACTAACCTATCTACTGCGCCTTGCCGAAATAATTCTTTATTTTTTCAGCTGTTTTTTCCCCTACGACTTGTTCAATTTCTTTTTGCGTGGCCGACTTAATTCGGGCTACCGATGAAAAATGTTGAAGTAATTTCTCAATGGTCTTCTTACCCACACCAGCAATGTTTTCCAATTCAGAATGAATGGCACCCTTGCTGCGTCGCTGTCTGTGCTTGCTTAATCCATACCTGTGCGCCTCATTTCGCAGGTGCTGAATGATCTTCAGACTCTCACTTCGCTTGTCTAAATAAATGGGAATACTGTCACCGGGAAAGAAGATTTCTTCCAATCGTTTTGCAATTCCAATCACGGCTATTCTCCCACGTAGACCCAGTAAATCCAATGACTCCATTGCGGAAGAGAGCTGTCCCTTTCCACCATCAATAATCAACAACTGCGGCAACGGCTGCTCTTCTTGAATTAACCGCGCGTACCTTCTGTAAACCGCTTCGCGCATGGAAGCAAAGTCATCGGGTCCAACAACAGATTGTATGTTGAAGATGCGGTAATCAGACTTGCTCGGCTTTGCGTTTTTGAAAACCACACAAGCACTCACCGGATTCGTTCCTTGAATATTCGAGTTGTCGAAACACTCTATATGCACAGGATATTCAGGGAGGCGCAAATCTTTTTTCATGGTTTCCAAAATACGCTGCGTGTTCCGCTCTGGGTCCAGGAAGGCCGCTCGCTTGCGTGCTTCCAACAAGAAATGATTCGCGTTTTTTAAAGAAAGTTCTATCAACTTTTTTTTGTCGCCTCGCTGAGGAACATGAAGTTCCAATCCGGGAATTTTTTCATTTATGTCGAAGGGTATCAGCGCAGACTTCGCTTGACTCTTCATGCGTTCGCGGAACGAACGAATAACGAATGCCAACACTTCTTCGTCGGTCTCATCGAGTTGACGAACCACCTCTGCCGTGTACACGTGCACAATGCTTCCGCGCATGATGTGCATGTAATTCGCGTAAATGCTCTGCGCATCAGATGCAATGGAAAAGACCTCCACATTGTCAATGTCTGTATTCACAATGGTTGACTTCGCTTGAAAATTTTCCAAGGTTTGAATACGCTCTTTCAACTGTTGCGCCTGTTCGAATTTTTGTTCTGAAGCTAATTGAATCATCTCCTTTTTCAAGGTCTTCACCGCCTCTAAATATTCGCCCTTAATGATTCGCTTGATATGCTGAACCCCTTGCTGATAGTCTTCTTCCCGCTGCTTGCCCACGCAAGGGCCTAGACAATTTCCCAAATGATATTCCAAACACACCTTGAATTTTTTCGCTTGAATATTCGCTTTTGAAAGGTTCAACGTGCAGGTTCGAAGAGGATACAATTCCTTAATTAAATCGAGAATGGAATACAACGATTTTCCTGAAGTGTATGGACCGAAATAGGTCGAGCCGTCGTTTAAAATTTGACGTGTACTCTGCACCCGCGGGAAGGGTTCGTTCTTTATTACAATGCTCGAGTAAGACTTATCGTCCTTCAACAAGATGTTGTACCGCGGCTTGAACTTTTTAATGAGCGAATCTTCCAACAACAACGCATCGGACTCGGTTTCAACAACCGAATACTTGATGTCTCGAATTTTCTTGACCATTAACTTGGTCTTGATGCTCTCGTATTTATTCTTATTGAAATAACTCGTTACACGGTTCTTCAACACCTTCGCTTTCCCCACATACAAGATGGACCCGTTCTCTTCGAAGAACTGGTAAACGCCCGCCTTTTCAGGCAATGCCTTCAAAATACTTTTGATGTGATCGGAAACTTCCACAACACAAATATCGGCATATCTTCGCCACAATGAATTTTGTAACAGGCGCAACGGGTTTAATTGGAAGTCATCTTGTTCTTCGATTGGCGGAAGAAGGAATGCCTGTTAACGCTTTATTTCGAAATGAAAAAGGCCAATCAGAAGTCTTCGAATTGTTTCGTTTTTATGGAAAAGAAAACTTGTTTCAGCAAGTGCAGTGGGTGAAAGGAGATGTTGAAGATGCCGATGACATGTTCGATTTAACTGAGGGAATAAACACCGTCTTTCATTGTGCGGCAATCGTTTCATACCACAAAAAAGATGCTTCACGCATGTTGGAAGTGAACATTAACGGAACGAAAAACGTTGTGAACGCTTGTATTGAGAACGATGTGAAGCACTTGATTCACATCAGCTCCATTTCTGCCTTGGGTGATTCAAAAGGGAAAGTTATTGATGAAGAAACCCCGCGCGATTTCAACGATTATCATTCAAATTATTCGAAGGGAAAATATCTTTCTGAGCAAGAGGTTTGGAGAGGCATTCAAGAAGGATTGAACGCGACCATTTTGAATCCGGGTGTCATCTTCGGACCGAACAATTGCACCCGCAGTTCAGGAACCATGATTGCGCGAATTGAAAAAGGCCTTCCGGCCTTACCCGCTGGTGGAAGCGGGATTGTTTCAGTCTTAGACGTTGTGGAAGTCATGATTCGCGCAGCCAAGCAAACACCGACCAACGAGCGCTATATTCTCTGCGCAGAAAATGTTCGCATGGCAGAACTCTTCACAAAAATTGCAGATGCCCTTCAGGTTAAAATTGGAAAAACAATTGCGAAGAAGTGGCAAATTGTTTTAGTGTATTACGCGGAAGCACTTGTTGAATTGTTTACTGGAAAACGTGCAACCATTACACGCGAAATCATTCGCAATTACGATGAAGTTAAACAGTTCGATGGAAGCAAAGCCACGCGTGTTTTCAGATTTGATTACCGCAATACTTTTTCAAGTATTGAAGATACCGTGCACTATTACAAGATTCTATCGAAAGGTGCTTCGAAAGTTGACTAGTAAAGAAAAAGCCCCTTCAACAACGTTGAAAGGGCTTAACCAAACCAAACCTCATAACCTAAACCGTATTATCTGTCGGCGTAAATCCAAAAGCCAAGCTGGATGTTTATGTTCTTTTTCATAGTCGTTTTCTTTTTTCTTCTAACAAAAATGTAAAAGAGTATGCCTCCAAATTTTTCGGATAAAGCAAAGGCCCCGATAAACTGATTATCGGGGCCTTTGAATTCAGAAGTGGTTTGTTTTATTCCACAATAATCATCTCTACGCGACGGTTTCTAGCTCTTCCGTCTTCGGTGTTGTTCGGAGCAATGGGCTTGTCTGGACCGAAGTACAACACTTCAAAGCGATCAGAAGCAATGCCTTTGCTTACAAGGTATTTCTTCACGGATTCAGATCTGCGTTTCGACAATCCTAGGTTCGCATCACGTGATCCTACATTGTCTGTGTGTCCTGAAATTCTAAGCTTCCATGTTGAATTGATTCCCATAAGTTTCGCCAATTCATCTAGGCTGCTAAATGAACTTGAAAGAATAACGTCACTATTCGTTTTGTATTCCAAGTTTTCAAACGCCGTCTTCATCACTTGCTTCTCTTCTTCTTTCAAGATAACCACTTCGGCTTCCTTCGCGAATCGGAAGAATCCGTCTGCTTCTCTGTATGCATTCTTTCCGCGAAGATTTGGTGAAGTAACGAAGACCGTCTTCACCGTGTCTGCATTGTATCCTTCCAACTTAAACTTCGCAGTCTTCGTTTCAACCGCGTTACCGTAGCTGTATACACCACCGCCTTGTTTCACTTTTTCAACTTGTGTTTTAACATTGAAATAGATTAACTCGGTAGCTGGACAACCTTTCAATTCAGCAATACCATAAACTGTTGGACACTCGTCTACTTTGTCTATGACGTTGTCTCCGTCTGTATCTGGACAACCATTGTATTGCACCAACCCTTTGGTGTCTGGACAATCGTCGATGCGGTCCATTACACCGTCTGAATCGCGATCTGGACAACCGTTAAAAATGGCCAATCCTTTTTCATCAGGACAATCGTCTTTCGAATCGGTAATGCCATCGCCGTCTCTGTCTGGACAACCTTTCAATTCCGGTAATCCAGCAACTTCAGGACAATCGTCTTTCAAATCTGTAACACCATCGCCATCTTTATCAGGGCAACCATTTAACGCCGCAAGGCCTGGTACATCTGGACAATCGTCTTCTTCATCGCGAATGTGATCACCGTCGCGGTCTGGGCAACCTCGGTACTCCCAAGTTCCAGGTACTTTCACACATTGATCTTTACGGTCAGAAACTTTATCGCTATCGCGGTCTTTGATGCGTTTGTATGCGATTGGAATTCGAACCAAAACATAGGCATCGAGGCCTGTGATGTCTTTCGTTCCGAAACCATCTGCGCGAAGGAATGCGCGGTAGGGATACATGCTGCTTGTTCCGAACGTTACGGGACCCAAGCGCAACGCAAGACCTGTGCGCGTTCCCATTAAGCTGTTGTAGCTAATTGGAATTGAAACTCCAGCAATGCGGTGATCCCAACGTGGGGTTACGGAAATGGTTGTGAAATCATGAATTTTATTCGGGTTGGAATTAAATCCGAACGCAATGAAGTTCGTTTGATTGATGTACAAATCTCTCCAAATGTGATAATCTATTTGTGTACTGAAGGCCGTTGGCAAATTCATTTTGTAATTCGCTCCAGCATTCGTGCCTCCGAAACGTGCACTAAGCGTATCGTCCAATGCCGCTATTGGTGTTGTTCCGAAATCCAATTTCGAAATATCCCAATTCGAAGTGTTTGCTGTGAAGTCACCACTTTGTCCACCTTTCGAAAATTTCACTCCACCAAGGTCGGTCATTGACACACCTACCTTCAACTTGTATTTGTTCTCGTTACGCTTCCACACATTGGTCTCTCCGTCCATGTCATGTTTGTGCTTCGCGTAATCGGGGCGCCATTCGTAGATTACTCCGAAGTCGAAACCTATTCCCAAATTTGAAACAACACGGTAATTCGCATTGTCTGCGTTCGCTTCAAAATTCGTAGAGTGTCCGTATTGCACCTCTGCGTTGTACAACGAAACCGTTGAATCGGAATTCACGGCATAGTCTAAATTGTCTATGAACAAAAAGGCCGACTGCAAGCCTTGAAGCGCTTTTAATGTCACTCCAGCCTTCAGGAAATGTTTTTCTTGATCTATCAACACTCTTCCATACCCAAGCGCATATTCCATCCATGTCATGGTTTGAATGGATAATTTTTCGTTTGTAATTCTCGTATTATAGAGCGAAGGATAATTCAGTGAGTTATAACCGAATTGAAACAATTCAGCGCCAACCCCATCTACATTCAAATAGGTTCTTGCTCTTGCTGAAAGCGAAATGGAATTTTTCTCGTTGATGGAAACCAAGAGACTTGGTAAATAAATGTTGTTGTAGACAAACGCCCTTCTGTTGTCTTGGAAATTCGCAGTTGTGAAATCCTCTGTTGGGGGTGTTGGATCTAACAACGGGTAAGTTGTTGAGGTTAATCCCCCTTCGCGAACCAAATAACTTGGCTTAAAACCCATGAAATTATTTGCAAAACCAAATCCCGTTCCGCCCAATTGGATTTCAAATTTCAATCGATTATCTGCGAGGTTCGCTGGATTTATCTGAACGCTCGAAAGTCCGCCATAGTTGCTCGAGCTAATACCCAAGAGATCTTGAGCCTGAGCGCCAACAAGGTATAGCGCAGAAAAAACGAGTAGTAAAATTCTTTTCATGAGGTCTAGTTTACTTAATCATGGTTTTGGTAGTGTAAAGGAACATCATTAAGTTCGAAAAACAGGCACTAATTCAAAAAGTGTTGAACACTCTTCTTTTAAAAAAAATCGGTTCTTTTCATTATTTCATCAAGCATTTACTGGAAAGCGGGAGATTACGATTCGAAGGAAATTGTTCGCACGTGGTGCGAAAACAAGAAGACACCTATTTTCAAAATACGATCTTCCCGATTGAAGTTCTAATTCAAAATAACCTTTACGCTCCAATTGGCACGGACTTCAATGGGCTTTGAAAATACATTTACGGGTTCGCATCTTATTTTTTGTTGAAGATCCGCAATGTCCCATTGCCCGTTTCGATTCACATCGTGCACCAAACGAACAGTGTATTTCCCTGGCTGAATACCACTAAAAACAAGCGTTTCAGAATAGTCTACCTTTCGAACAACAGTTCCTTTTTCATTGCGAAGCTCAACGAATTTCTTAAAGCTTTTGTCTTCGAGCAACGGAATCGACAATTCAAGATTTCCTAATTTTTCAGCAGATGGAAATTCAAAATTCAATTGAAGGGTATCGTTAGTTGTTCCATAAGCTGTTTCCCAAGCGCTGGGTAAAATGCGTATGCTTCCATTTCCGGTTAACTCGCTCAAATTGGCATCTGTTTGAACAGCATAATGAAGAGGTGAATCCGTTTCAACAATAGTTGCTGAAGCTTGAATTCCGTGAATGGTGATTTCGCAGGTGCTGCGCTTCAACATTGCATATGCCGGCGCTTTCACTAAAATAAGTGATTTCGTATCTTGCTGAATAGCCCCTGAAAATTTGAATTTCTTCAGCTTCGGCGACTTGGCCACAAAAACACTCAAGGTATCTGCAGGTTGTTCGTTGAACGAATAAGTAACGCCTTCGAAATTATTGATAAGCGTCAGACCCTCTCTTCCACCTAAAGCAAAAAACAACGTGTCACTGTTGTTCAATGATCCGTATCTGAAAGGCACACTCACCGTTGTTGCAGACAGTTTTATTTTTTCAATCATGCCGTGAGCGCCAACAATGAAGCCACTCCCAACAGAATCTGTCTTGAACATTTCTTCTGTAATCTTATCAACTTTCTTTGGAGAGAAGCGCAAATTCAACGGGTAAATTTGTTCTGTTGAAATGGGTTGTTCCATGAAATCGCCGACTTCATTTTCATCCCAAATTCTGTTTTCGTTCAAATCGGAAAAAGCTGCAATGTGAAAGTTCGCCTTCGGCAAATACTTGAACGTAAACACTCCTTTCTCGTTTACCTTTTTTGCATAGGCCACTTCACCCAATAAACTATCTGAATACAGTATTACCACTGTCTTTTCAGGCACCGAGCCTTTTTGCGCATCGTAAACCGCTCCGGTTATTGACGCCGAATCGAGTGTGCTTCCCGTTGAGAAAACAAAATTCAGTGAAGCCTTATTTCCTTCGGTAATATCTGAAATGGCATTGCCGAATTCTATCGTGTATGTCGTGTTCGCCTTCAGGGTGTCGTCCCACGAAAGCATCGCCAATCGTTTGTTGCATATTAACGTGGCCGGTTGTTTTAAAGCTGGAGAGACAATGACTTCGCTGGCTGCACCGGCTTGTACGTACTCATCGAAGTTCAACACGAGCGTATTTGTAGCCACGTTCGTGGCGAAAGAGTCTATGCTTTGCGCGAGTAATTTCGGTGGAGTAACGTCCTTCGCTCCGCCGTTTAATCCACGCACTTGCGCGCAACCCACTGCTAAGAGTGCGCTTCCAATAACGATGCTATTTCGAAGATTAAAAAACTTCATTCGCTAAAATATTCGCTATTTCTTCCAAGCCTGTTAGATCATCTTCGTCGAAAAAATCGAGTTGTGTGCTGTCAACGTCTAACACCCCAATGACTTCATTCCCCTTGATAATCGGAACTACAATTTCGCTTTTGGAAGCGCTGCTGCAAGCAATGTGTCCAGGAAATTCATCTACGTTGGGAACAATAATCGAAGCCGCGTTGGCCCAAGAGGTTCCGCAAACACCTTTGCCGTGTGCAATTTGCGTGCAGGCCACAGGGCCTTGAAAAACGAACAGATTCAGGGCGTTGTTATTCACGATATAGATCCCCACCCAAAGAAAATCGAAATTTTCTTTCAGTAAGGCCATTACATTTCCGGCTTTCGCAATAAAATTCGGTTCGCCGTTACACAAGGCAAAAGTCTGCGCACAAGCGGCTTTGTAGCGTTTTTCCTTCGAAAGCTCTTTCGAGATAGTTGGTAATTCAGACATAGAAGTTCAAAAGTACAACACGATGACAAAAATCTTGTGATTTGTGTAGAAAGGCGTTACCTATATTTGCTGACCTAAAGACAAAATGTATGTCATCAACTAATTTTAGAGATCGCCACAACGGCCCTCGCCAAGAAGAAGTCTCACACATGTTACAAACCATTGGTGTGAACTCTATTGACCAATTGATTAACGAGACTGTTCCTGCGCACATACGCTTGAAAGCTCCGTTAAATATCACGAATGCGCTAAGCGAAGACGAGTATTTAACTCACATCTGGGACCTAGGTAAAATGAATGTGGTTGCAAAAAACTACATTGGTTTGGGTTACCACCCGACCTTTACTCCGACGGTTATCTTAAGAAATATTTTCGAAAATCCAGGATGGTATACGGCCTATACTCCTTACCAAGCCGAGATTGCTCAGGGACGTCTAGAGGCAATCTTGAACTTCCAGACCATGGTTACCGATTTAACTTCATTGCCTATTGCAAATGGAAGTTTATTGGATGAAGGAACTGCAGGAGCGGAAGCCATGATTTTGTTCTTCCACAGCCGTTCAAGAGCGAAAGAGCAAGCCGGAGCAAACAAGTACTTCGTAGACGCAAAGACTTTCCCACAGACAATAGATGTATTGACAGGACGCGCTTTCCACCTCGGCATTGAGTTGGTGATTGGCGATTATAAGACGCATGTATTCACTCCAGAATTTTTCGGAGCTTGTGTTCAATTCCCAAATGCAGAAGGAAGTGTAGAAGATTATTCACTTTTCTGTGAAGGTGCGCATGCAAACGACGTATACGTTTCAGTTGCATCTGATCTAATGGCATTGGCAACATTAACACCTCCGGGTGAATGGGGAGCAGATTTGTGTTTCGGAAACTCACAACGCTTCGGTGTTCCAATGGGATTCGGTGGACCACACGCTGCGTTCTTCGCAACGAAAGAAGATTTCAAACGCAATATGCCAGGACGTATCATTGGTGTTTCGAAAGATCGTCACGGGAACACGGCTTATCGCATGGCGCTTCAAACGCGCGAGCAACATATTCGCAGAGAAAAAGCTACTTCAAACATTTGTACGGCGCAAGCCTTGTTGGCTGTAATGGCTTCTATGTATGGTGTATATCACGGACCAAAAGGAGTGAAGAGCATTGCTACGCGCATTCATACGTACACGCATTCATTGCGCAACGCATTAGTAAGCGCAGGAATGAATGTGGTGAACACTTCGTTTTACGATACGTTAACTATTGCTTCTACAGACGCAGGAATTCAAGAACGTGCAGCTTCACACAACGTGAACATGTATTTCCACGCTGGCGGTTTAAGTCTTTCTTTGAATGAAGCAACGAAGCCTGCAGACTTGAATGAATTGTATTTCATTCTAACTGGAAAAGAAGGGTCTGTGAGTTTAACTACCGAATGTTCATTCGGTTCTATGGCAAGAACGTCTGATTACATGACTCATCCGCATTTCAATTCACACCACAGTGAAACAGAAATGTTGCGTTACATGAAGAAATTAGAGAACAAAGATTTGTCTTTGGCTCACGCAATGATTCCTTTGGGGTCTTGCACCATGAAATTGAATGCTACGAGTGAAATGATGCCATTGTCTTGGCCTGAGTTCAACAGCATTCATCCTTTCGCGCCAGCGAATCAAACAATGGGCTACCAAAAGATGTTGGTAGAACTTGAGAAAGATTTGTGTGAATGTACTGGCTTCGCTGGTGTTTCACTTCAACCTAACTCAGGTGCTCAAGGTGAGTTGTCTGGATTATTAGTAATCATGGCTTATCACCGCAGTCGCGGTGAAGGACACAGAAATATCTGTTTAATTCCATCTTCAGCACACGGAACCAACCCTGCATCTGCAGTAATGGCTGGATTGAATGTTGTGGTAACGAAGTGTGACGAGAACGGAAACGTTGACGTTGCTGATCTTCGCGAAAAAGCAGAATTACACAAAGACAATCTTGCAGCGTTAATGGTGACTTACCCTTCTACACACGGTGTATTCGAAGAAGCCATCAACGAGATTACAGATATTATTCACGCCAATGGCGGACAAGTTTATATGGACGGTGCGAACATGAACGCTCAGGTTGGTTTAACCAATCCGGGTAACATTGGCGCAGACGTTTGTCACTTGAACTTGCACAAAACTTTCGCTATTCCTCACGGTGGTGGCGGACCTGGAATGGGACCTATTGGTGTGGCAGCGCACTTAACGCCATTCCTTCCTTCAAACGCATTTGTGAAAACAGGTGGAGAGCATGCCATTAACGGTGTTAGTTCTGCTCCATTCGGAAGTGCATTGATCTTGTTAATTTCATACGGTTACATTAAGATGTTAGGATTCGACGGAGTGGCTGATGCAACGAAGTACGCCATTCTTAACGCGAACTATATGAAGGCAAAATTGAAAGGTCATTACGATGTTCTTTACACAGGAACGAACGGTCACGTTGCACACGAAATGATTTTAGATTGTCGTTCATTCAAATCTTTCGGGGTGGAAGTGGAAGACATCGCGAAGCGTTTGATGGACTATGGATTCCACGCGCCAACTGTCTCTTTCCCGGTAGCTGGAACAGTTATGATTGAACCTACAGAGAGCGAGCCGTTGGTTGAATTGGATCGTTTCTGCGACGCCATGATTCAAATTAAAAAAGAAATTTCAGACATTGAAAGCGGTGCAGCAGATAAGCATGACAACATGTTGAAGATGGCGCCACATACTGCGCAAGAATTGACTGCAGACGAGTGGACTCACCCATACACTCGCAGCGCTGCGGCTTACCCAATGCCAGGCTTGCGTGAAAATAAATTCTGGACCAGCGTGGGTCGTGTAGACAACGCATACGGAGATAGAAACTTGGTATGTACTTGTCCGCCTATGGAAGCGTTCATGTAAGACAACCTTACACATTTCAAAATGCCTCACTTCGGTGGGGCTTTTTGTTATCTTTACTTCAAATAAATAACGCATTATGAAAAAATCACTTTTACTCTTTTCAATTGTTCTTTTCACACTTTCAGCTAGTGCGCAGTTTGCGATCAAATACACACCCATCGTGTTCTTCAGAAACATGAAGTACACTGTTCATGCGGAATACATGATTCCGAATTCACCGCGTATTTCAGTTGCGATGGGATTCAGCCAAAACCTTGTTCCAAAATCTTCTGGACTTGAAAACCTAGCTGGAGGAACCTACTTTCAGCAAAACACAGACAACAGTAATGCTGGAATTTCTCTAGATCCTGAAGTACGCATTTATACTAGAAAAAACATGGAGGGATTTTATTTCGGATTATATAGTTCACAACGCTTTTCGAGCAACCAGTTAGATGAGTACAACGATTATTTAATGGATCCTGCAGATTCAACATACTATTACGCTAATCCAACTGGCGGATTCCAAAATTTAAACACGCGTGTTTCGATTTACGGAGCGCAAATCGGATATCAAAAATTCCAAGGAAAAGATGACCGTTTCATTATTGATGTATACGCTGGGGGTGGAACGAAAATCACTTCGAGAAAATATACAGATGGAAATTCAATGTTAACGGGTGGTTTCACCAATTCGGTGAAGAACGGTATTGCGCTTCGCTTGAATTTTTCAATTGGATTTTTGCTATCGACAGGCGAAGAAGCTACATTGCCTCAATAAGCAATTCCAGCGGCTTCCATGATAAATCGAAAGTCGTGGCAATGTCTTCATTAGTGAGGGTTCCGTGATAGAGGTAGACTCCATTGCGGAACCCTTTCTGATTTCGAATCAGATTCACGATTCCTCCTTCGTCGCCCAAATCTAAAATTACAGGAGCGAAAATATTTGAGAGTGCATACGACGCTGTTCTTGAAACACGCGCTGCAATGTTGGGAACACAATAATGAATGACTCCGTGCTTGCGGAAAGTAGGATTCTCGTGATTGGTCACTTGCGATGTTTCGAAACACCCACCGCGGTCAATACTCACGTCTACGATCACACTTCCTTCTTTCATTCCTTGAACCATCTCTTCGGAAACAACAACCGGCGTTCTTCCTTTCTTCGCGCGAATAGCGCCTATCACAACGTCGGCATATGTCAACGCACGTTTCAATTCAGATGGTTGAATGGTGCTCGTCCACAAGTTAACGCCCAAATCGTTCTGAATGCGCTTCAACTTATAAATACTGTTATCGAAAAGCTTCACACTTGCACCTAAACCCAGGGCAGCGCGTGCGGCGTTTTCTCCAACGGTTCCGGCACCAATGATTACCACCTCGGTTGGACGAACACCTGTAATTCCGCCAAGCATAAGTCCTCTTCCCCCGGTATGGTGGCTCAGGTATTCTGCGGCTAACATGATGGATGTATTCCCTGCTATTTCTGCCATTGCGCGAACAATGGGGTAAATTCCTTTTTTATCTTGAATGTAATCCCAAGCGATGGCTGTGATTTTCTTTGCTGAAAGTTGAACGAAACACTCCTTTGATTGAACAGGTAAATTCAATGCTGAAATAAGCGTTTGCTTTCCGGGCATCAACTCTATTTCTTCCAAACTTGGCGGAGCCACTTTCATGATAACGTTGGCTTGAAAGACCTGCTTACGGTCATACACGATGGTTGCGCCACATTCGCTGTAGTCGTGATCTAAAAAATTACTCTCGTTTCCAGCGCCTGATTCTATAATTACATCATGACCTCGGCTCACCAATAAACCAACACTTTCGGGAGCAAGAGCTACGCGGCGTTCTTGAAACGAAGTTTCCTTAGGAATACCAATGGTTAAGCGTTGCATGTTCTTTCCAACATGCAGCATTTCTTCTTGCGGAGCAAGCGCCGCTTCGTGCGCAATAGAATGATAATGTTTATTAGGAAGGGCCATAGGATGAGTATTCTCTTCACCGAAGTTACGAAACCTTGCTTATTATTTTTGAAAGCACGGAATTATCTGCTATTTTTGGGCCTCAAATAAAAACTATGTCACATTCAGATTCTCCGAAACAAGGTTCATTGTTCTTATGGTTCATCATTCCATTCGCTGCAATTTTAACTTTAATGTTTGTAAGCATTAATCAGAACGCTGCTCCTCCTATGACTAAACTTCCTGGTGAAGTTCCGGCAAAAGAGGTGGAAGAGATTAAACACGAAGACCACAAGGCTACTGCAGATACTTCAAATCATGCGGAAGGTGTTAAGACTGAAGACGTGAAAGTTGAAGCTGCTCCTGGTGAGCATGTTGCTCCAGATCATAAGGCTGCTCACTAAAATTCAAATACGCGCTTTCCTTCTTCTTCGCGAATGCGCAAGAACGATGGTTCGTGTATGTTGTCCATGGCCACTTGCGGCCATTCTATGAAAACATAGCGAGCGCCGAATAAATAATCTTCGAAGCCGAACTCTCGCAGTTCGACTTTTGATTTTACACGATATAGATCGAAATGATAAATGCGTTCGTTGTTGCGCAGATGGTATTCATTCACCAAGGAAAAAGTGGGCGAACTTGTATTTTCCTCCCCCAATAATTTTGCAATAAGTGAAATGAAGGTTGTCTTGCCCGCGCCCATTTCCCCTTCCACACAAAATACACCCGATGGATGTTTCTGAATGAATTGCTGAGCGAGCGACTCTAATTCTTCCAACGAATAAACTTCAAACTGCTGCATGTTATTTCGATTGTAACACGATGAATGGAATAATCATTTCCTCCAACGAAATACCTCCGTGCTGAAACGTGTTTTGGTAGTAGTTCATGAACTGATTGTAGTTATTCGGATAAACAAAGAAATCGTTGTTCGTTGCGAATACGTATGCGGTGCTAATGTTCTGCTTAGGCAAATGCGCCTCACTTGGGTTGCGAATTTCAAATACATCTTTCGGATTGTAATCTAAATTTCTTCCCGCCTTGTAGCGCAAATTTGAATTGGTATTTCGATCTCCAACTATGCGAATCGGATTTTCAACACGAACGGTTCCATGATCGGTTGTAATAATAACCTTGCACTTCTTCTCAGATAAATGCTTCAGCATTTCTAACAGCGCACTGTGCTCGAACCAACTTTCGGTTAACGACAAATAGGCCGGCTCGTCATCTGCCAATTCCTTAATCACATCCATTTCAGTGCGGGCATGACTAAGCATGTCCACGAAATTGTAAACGATCACATTCAAGTTGTTCTTCAACAAATTCGTGTATGAATCGGCTAATTTCTTTCCAGCATGGTAATTCGTAATCTTATTGTATGACCACTTCACATCGAGACCCAAACGCTTCAATTGCGTGCCTAAGAAATCTTCTTCGTGCATGTTTTTTCCGCCTTCATCTTCTTCACTCATCCACCAATTCGGATAAAGTTTTTGCATTTCCGAAGGCATTAATCCAGAGAACAGCGCATTGCGCGCATAGTGCGTGGCTGTAGGAAGAATACTGAAGAATAAGTCTTCCTCTTCAATACGGTAAAAAGGTTTTATGTGTGGAATAAGTGTTTTCCACTGATCGTAACGCAAGTTGTCTATGACCAACATGAACACAGACTCATCGGCCTTCGCGGAAGCAACCAACGGCGCAACGCGCTGACGAAAAACAGAATTCGTAAGCAAAGGCGCCTTCGAAAAATCTTTCATCCATTCGAGGTAATTCTGCTTTATGAATTTCGAGAATTGCTCATTCGCTTCTTTGCGTTGCGTCTTGAATATTTCATTCATCCCTTCGTCGTTCGAACCGCGAAGTTCTTGCGCCCAAAATGTCATTTTCTTGAAGAAAGTTTTCCACTCCTCAGCATCCATGCGCTGACCGAGCTGCATATTTATCTCGCGAAATTCTTGACGATAATCGTTGGTGGTCTTTTCACTCACCAATCGCTTTTCATCAAGATTCTTTTTTATAGTTAGAAGAATCTGATTCGGGTTAACGGGTTTAATGAGGTAATCTGAAATTTTCGAGCCGATGGCATCTTCCATAATGTGCTCTTCTTCGCTCTTCGTAATCATAACAATTGGAAGAGAAGAATCAATTGCCTTCATGTCTTGAAGCACCTGCAAACCGCTAAGTCCAGGCATGTTCTCATCTAAAAAAACGATGTCGAAAAACTCTTTTTTCACCCAGTCAATAGCAGAACGGCCATTGTTCACGGTAGTTAGCACATAGCCTTTTTGTTCGAGGTAAAGAATGTGCGGTTTAAGCAATTCTATCTCGTCGTCGGCCCAAAGTATTTTTACAGGATTCATTTCTAATTTTTATGTTGAAAGCAACAGTGCAAATGTCGTAACGAAGTAAAGCGAATAAATTGCATGGCAGTAAAAATTATGAAGACTATATTTGTAGGCGTAACGTAAACTTCATCATGATAGACAACATTCCAGATATCATTCCCTATACTTTTCTAGTTTTACTATCGATTGGAATCGGTGTCTACATATTCAAAGACACCGTTCGCTTCGCCCTAAAAAGTCAAAAGACATCGGGAAGAATTGTCAATTGGATGAGCGCGACAGAAAAGGGAAAGAAATATTTCTATCCTGTAATTGAATACACGCCCACTGGCGGTGAAGCCATTCGCGTGAGAACGGAAGATCGTTGTGAAAAAGAACCCCTCTATTCGGTGGGTTCAGGTGTAATTGTAAAATATGATCCGTCAAACTTCAAAACCATTCGGGTTGAATACCCGAAAAAAACTTCCTAACGAATAGTTGTTGTTAGAATCGAATTATCAATAAAGATTCTGAAGGAAGAAAAACCTAATTTGCGGAAGTATGTGGGATTTCATTCAAAGTATTACCAACCCTGAGCAAATTTTGCACATTGGCGGACTAGCGCTGGTACTCATTATTCTATTCGCTGAAAACGGGATTATCATTGGCTTCTTTCTTCCGGGAGACTCGTTGTTATTTTTCACAGGGCTTATCACTTCCACTCAACCGCAACTTCTAGATACTCCCATCGTCAATTTACTTTTGTATATGTCCATAGCCTCGCTAGCCGGCTGTTTGTTTGGTTATTACTTCGGATGGCGCTTGGGGCCGGCTATTTTCAACCGAAAAGATTCCTTCTTCTTCAAAAAGAAATACGTGGACGTTACACGAACATTTTACGAAAGACATGGAGGAAAGACCCTCATACTTGGGAAATTTCTTCCCTACATACGAACCTTCGCTCCGATTTTAGCCGGTGTTATTCATGTCCCTTTCAAATCATTCTTAGGCTTCAACGTTATTGGTGCTATTGCTTGGGTTTGTTCTCTCACTCTTTTGGGGTTCTTTTTGGGTGAAAAATTCCCCGGAATAAAGGACTATCTCGAATATATAATTCTCGGATTCATTTTATTGACGAACGGTTACGTTGTTCTCGCCTATCTCAAAGAGCGTAGAAAATCAAAATCAAAAGAAAGCGAGGTCATGGATTGACGTGCTTATCTTTGCACCATGGAAAATTTCGATGTAGTTGTTGTTGGCGCGGGTCCAGGCGGATACGTAGCCGCTATTCGTTGCGCTCAGTTAGGAATGAAAACCGCATTGGTTGAGCGTTATTCAACACTTGGAGGAACTTGTTTAAACGTTGGATGTATTCCTTCGAAAGCGCTTCTAGACTCCAGCGAGCACTACCATCAGGCAGTTCACACGTTCGAAGCACACGGGATTGACTTGGGTTCAAAGCCGAAAGTGAATTTAACACAAATGGTGAAGCGTAAGCAAGACGTGGTAGACCAAACAACCAAAGGCATTGATTATTTAATGAAGAAAAACAAAGTGACCGTTATTCACGGACACGGTTCGTTCACCTCTTCCACATCGGTTTCCATTGCGAAAACAGACGGAACAACCGAAGAAGTAAGCGGAAAGAATTTCATTATAGCTACCGGATCAAAACCGGCGAACTTGCCTTTCATTCAAATCGATAAAAAACGAGTTATTACAAGCACCGAAGCATTGAAGTTGGAAGAAGTTCCAAAGCACTTGATTGTTATAGGTGGTGGTGTAATTGGATTAGAATTGGGGAGTGTTTATGCGCGTCTGGGTTCGAAGGTGAGTGTGGTGGAATTCATGGATGGAATTATTCCAACCATGGATAAAACAATGGGGAAGGAACTTCAAAAATCATTGACTGCAATTGGATTCGAATTCTTCCTTTCACACAAAGTGAAAGAAGTAACGGCGAAAGGAAAAACAGTTACGGTGAAAGCAGACAACACAAAAGGAGAAGTGCTTACCCTAGAAGGTGACTACGTTCTTGTTTCGGTTGGAAGAAAGCCCTACACAGATAATTTAGGATTAGACAAAGCGGGGGTTCAAGTAGACGAGCGCGGAAGAATTGCTACCAACGATCACCTTCAATCAAGCGTTCCGAACATCTACGCAATCGGCGATGTAGTGAAAGGCGCAATGCTTGCGCACAAGGCAGAAGAAGAAGGAACATTTGTGGCTGAAGTTATTGCCGGACAAAAACCACACATCAACTACAACTTAATTCCAGGTGTTGTGTACACGTGGCCAGAAGTTGCGAGTGTTGGATATACTGAAGAGCAATTGAAAGAAATGGGCAAGAACTACAAAGTAGGAAGCTTCCCATTCAAAGCCAGCGGAAGAGCGCGTGCGAGTATGGACACCGATGGATTGGTGAAAGTATTGGCCGACAAAGACACCGATGAAATCTTAGGGGTTCACATGATTGGTCCGCGTTGCGCAGACATGATTGCTGAAGCCGTTGTGGCTATGGAATTCCGCGCTAGCGCTGAAGACATTGGACGCATCTCTCACGCTCACCCGACATTCACCGAGAGCTTCAAGGAAGCAGCGTTGGATGCGACGGCGAAACGCGCGATTCACATTTGATCCGCAGGATTTTACCGTTTCTTTTTCCCGCCACCAAAGTAGGTTCCGATAGACCATGAGCGTTCAATGAAGGTAATGGATTGTTGAGCGCGTGCGTTTTTGTCGCCGTCTTCCAACATGATGTCACCTAAATACGATCTTCCGAATTGTGCGCCTACTTGCGCGAAGAAATGTTTGCCTGCTTCGAAACGAAGTCCAGAAGAGGCGCTCCATCCCCAACCAGCAACATGCAACCGATTCAAATGGCGTTCACCGTAAAAAGTGAAATCGGTCCAAGGCAAAAAGATTCCTAAGTTACCAGAGCACCACATGTACAATCCGTATTTATTGGTCTTGTCTGTCCAAACAGGGGCGCGGTATTCAGCGGCAGCACGAATGAAATTGAATCCGTTGCTGTGGTGGAAATCCATGAAGCTGGTGGTGTACAGAATTTGTTGGTTATTGAAATTTCCTGTGAATTCTTGTCCTGCGTATTTCGTAGTGTCAATGTACCCGTTTAAAATGCACGTCTGCGTGGGTGTTAAACGATACTTCATGTGATCCCATCCCACTGAAACAGAGAACTGATCGGTAAGAAAGCGACCAAACCGAACATTGAATTGCGGCACGCTGAAATACTTAATATTTAAGTAAACGTTTGGATCAAACTTCGCGGGCATATCGGTAGCGCTTACTTCCTTCAATTCGAAATCGTAGCCATCTCCCTTGAAATGAATATAGCTTCTTAGATAGGAAGCACGGTTATAACCCCAATAAAAATAATTCTGTCCCTTGCGATCGGAAACCCCGCCCCATGAAGATTGTGGCTCGTTAGAACTCTGAGCGAAAGTTGTTATGCCCATAAACACAAACAGGAAAGCAAGAAGATTTTTCATAGAATGAAATAATTTGCAGCAAATGTAATTGCTTAACCATGAACCACACTGCATTAGGAAAAAAAGGAGAAGCGCAAGCGCTGGACTTTTTAAAGAAAAAAGGATACAAGGAAGTCGCCATGAATTGGCGAATAGATCCGTATGAAGTTGACTTAATCATGATTGATCATGATTATCTCGTCTTTGTTGAAGTGAAAACACGCAGCACCGACGCCTTCGGTAATCCGCTTGATGCGGTTAATCCGCGTAAGCGACAGAAGTTGATTCGTGCAGCGCACTTGTTCATTGTGCTTCATAACTATTCGCTAGAACCTCGGTTCGACGTGATTTCTATTGTAGAACAAGAAAACGCCTCTACAAAAATCTTTCATTTCGAAGAGGCGTTTTATCCCTTAGTCAGATAAGTCGCAGACATTCGCCGAAGGCATTCGTCACGACATTCGTGCGAAGCACATTATTGCTTAATAACTTGCTTACGTAGAGTTCCTTCTTCCGTTTGCAATTCAAGAATATAATTTCCTGAAGAGAGATTCGAAAAATCAAGTACAGCGTTTCCATTCGCTACGCGCTCTGAAAGAACTAATCTTCCTGAAAGATCGCGAATGGAAAGGTTTGCACTTTCATTCGTGTTTTTCCATTGAACATTCAAGACATCTGTAACCGGATTCGGGTAAATGTTCAATTGGTCTTCCAATGCAATTTCTTCCACTCCAACGTTTACGATTATCATATCAGATGTTATAACGCAACCATAGCTGTTCGTCACCTGCACGGCATAAACCCCGTTTGGCGGACTAATTAAATAATAAGTAATTGCACCTTGTAAAAGCATTCCGTTGTAGAACCACTGGTAAGTATCGTAAATATCTTCAACTGACAATTGATCTGCTGCGGCGTTCCAGAAGGCTTCAATAGGTGCACAATACAAATACGGTTCGCTCGTAGAAGAACAGCCAAATTCGTTTTGCACGTATACCGTGTAATAGCCAGATTCGGTCATGGTTAAACTCGATCCCGATTCTCCCGAGATCAATACACCGTCGTAATACCAGAAGTAAGTGGGCATGGTGTCGTTAGAGCATGAAATCACATTTCCAGCTACACTTACCAAAGCATCGGGCTGCGGGAAGACGCTGATGCTCGTAGATGCTGAAATATTAGTCACTTCGTTCAATGAGATGTTAATGGTTCCAGAAGTTCCATTTCCCGAATTGAAAGACTGTGAACCCACGGCAATGTTGAAAGAAGACGTTCCTAAATTATCATCTTGCGTGATGTCGTCAGAATCCCAAAAGGTAATGGTGTAAGGCGGATTTGAAAGATTGAAGTTCACGTTGGCAAATGACGCACTGGTCTGGTTGTTCACCGTTCCGCTTGTGTATACAGCACTTCCAGCGCCGTTGTTGATTGTGAAGTATGGGTCGGCAGTACTAAATAAATCGTCAGCATCGCCACTCCAATTGCCATTCACTCCCGCAAGATTTACAGATGTAATAACGTAGTTTGAAATAATTGTTTGAAGCGTTGCCGTATATGTTCCTGGCGCACCGTAATTCACAGGAGCTGGATCAGCATCGGTTCCCGTTTGTCCATTTCCAAAATCCCACGTATACGTCGTAAGTTGTCCAGCGTCGCCACCTATTGTTGCAACATAATCGACGTCGATAGAACCGCATCCTGCAGATTGGTCAAATGCAAAAGTGGACGTTCCTCCAGGTCCTTGCTCAACAATAAGCGTTATAATAAAGCTGTCGTTTTGAGTGACTTCAAATCCAAACGCTTCCGCAAGAGCGGTAATACTAATGACAATATCATAAGTCCCCGGTAATACAGGAACTCCGCAAATGGTAGCACATCCTGAATTCTCTCCTTGAGGCGGATAAAAAATTCCGTCAGCGTCGTTCAACGTAAATTCCAGTCCAAAAGGTAATCCTGAAACATCGGTAATGGTTAACTGAAGCAACGTTGCATTCACTCCTGAACCAGGGTCTGTAACATCGGTTGGAATAAAGAACGTCATGACCTGTTCGTAATAAACACCTGTGGTGGCATTCGGCGGAATAGCGGGGCATATCATTGGTGTCCCCGTTGTGTTTGTGCAGGTGGGGTCAGGAGCACATGTTGGACATTGTGCGTTCACGGAAATAATTCCAACAAAGAACACAGCAAAAAAGAAGTAGATATTTTTCATAGGTTAAGGTTAGAGCTAACGCTCATTCAAGATTAGGTATTTTTTTCTAATTGTGCAATGCTTTCCATAATAAAAACACCAAAGAGATTCTATCTTCGCGAGCACTATGAAACAGTCTTTTTCCAGAAAATTATTCGCCTACCTCGTAAACGGTTTGGTACTTGCTCTTCCCGTATACATTACTGGATATGTTTTGTACACAATCTTTGATTCTTTGGATCGCATTCTACCAATAGAACACAAGTACCCTGGACTTGGAATTTTACTTTTGCTAGTGGCCCTGGTAATCCTTGGTTTCTTAGGGGCGAAAATTATTAACGACCAAATTAGAAGTCGTTTTTTAAAATTCTTAGATCGTATTCCCTTTATTAAAACCATTTACAAAAGCATTACAGATATGCTCGGTGCATTTGTAGGAAATAAGAAACGTTTCAACAAGCCAGTTTTGGTGCGATTAAGCAAAGACCACGAAGTGGAAGTCATTGGATTTGTTACGGATGAGGACTTGCAAGAAATTGGAGAAGCGGAAGCTGGAAAAGTTGGGGTTTATATTCCAATGAGCTACAGTTTTTCCGGACACTTGGTCATTGTTCCGCGCAGCAACGTTAAGCTTATTACAGGAAATTCTCTTGAACTCATGAAGTATGTTGTAAGCGGCGGTGTTGTTGAATTCGAGCACGAAAAAAATGAAGGAGAGAAATAGAGCACTTGTCTTACTTCACTTCATTGTATTTCTTTGGGGCTTTACAGGTATCCTTGGAAAGGAACTGAGCTTTTCTGTGACGGTATTGGTTTTCTTGCGCATGATGGTAGCGTTGGTGTCCATTGCGGTCTATAAATTTTTCTGGAAGAAGTCGTTTGTGGTTTCGCGTTTCGATCTTACCAAACTATTGTTCGTGGGTGTGCTTACCGCCACTCATTGGCTGTGTTTTTTTTACAGCATTCACATCAGTAACGTCAGTACTGCACTTGCGGTCATTAGCACAACGGCGTTTTTTGTTGCGCTTGTTTCACCTTTATTTTCAAGAAAGAAATTTGTGTGGAAGGAACTTGCCCTTGGGACTTTGGTTACCGCCGGCGTAGCCGTTATTTTCAATGTTGAAATGGAGTACGCTTGGGGAATAGTATTCGCTCTGTTAGCTGCTTTGTTCGCAGCTATTTTTTCTTCCTTCAACGGAAAATTTATTCGCACCATTCACGCAAGTAACATTGCGTTTTATGAAATGCTAGGTGGAAGTGTTGTCCTCATTGCTGTCATTTCATTTCAACACGAATGGCACATCGTCAGTGAATTGAACAGCTACGATTGGCTACTCGTTATTCTACTCGGCACCGTTACAACAGCTTTTGCCTTCATTGCGAGTATTAATGTGATGAAACATCTTTCACCCTTTTCCTGCGCCATTGCTATAAATCTTGAACCCGTTTATACGATTGTATTGGCCTTACTTTTTTACGGGCAATCGGAATACATGCGTCCACTTTTTTACGTCGGCGCAGTTCTTATTCTTTCCAGTGTATGGTTGGAGAGTTTGTTGAGGAAAAAGACTGTTACAAAGCCAAGCGCAAATTAACCTGAAAATTCTCCCACTCTTCGTCTGTCATAACGGGAACGAATGTGTTCGACAATCCTGCGCATTTAATTTCAATATTTTGAGCTCGCGACTCTAGCTCGGGATGTGTGCTCATGAATTCAGGAATGTATCCAGACATGTCACTTTCCTCTTTCATTTTACGAAACAAAGTTGCCATTCCGTTTGGACGAATATTCGAATTGGTTAGAAAAACAAATCCAACTTCATCGGCTTCATTTTCTTGATCTCTGCTGAAGGCCAGTCCTGCTAATTCTCCTACAGCCGTTGCAACTGTTGCTCCGCCGCCTTGTGCTACAGCCCCTTCAATTAGCGTAATCATTCCCTCTGTTCTCATGCGCTCATAGACATGGCGCTTTTCTAAATGCGCAATTTCATGCGCCAACACCCCAAGTAATTCTTCTGGATTATCACACATGTAAATTAATCCGGAATGAACAACTACGTGATTTCCTGGCAAAGCAAATGCGTTGACTTCATTGTTGTTTACGACATGAATATGGAACTTATTCGACGAGAATAAATTTCCTTCCGAAAGTCGATTCACCATTTTATTCATGACTAAGCCCACGGAATCGGACTTCAGTTCTTCTGATTCCATGAAGACCGCGTCCAAAGCCAATTCTCCGAATTTCTCTTCGTCGAAATTTCCTTTTGCTAGAGATTGAAAAAATTCTTTGGCGGGGATTCTAGATAAAGCAAACCATAATGCGGTCAGCACTGAAAGCGTTAGTCCAAATCGCAGGAGGAATGTTTTCATTTCAACTTTCTTTACGAACCAAAAGATTTGTTAACGGCGCGAACAACCACCAATTGCTTTCCTTGCCCTTTCGAACCTTCACGGCAGAAATAAGTGTCCCGATAATTTCAGCAACGTTGACCAAAATAACTACACATAGATATCCGAAGTATTCGTTCGAAAATTCTAGATCACTAAAAATGATTCGGAAAGTCCACTGAAAACTGATGGTATTTAGAATAAAAACAAAAAACTGCGAAAGCAAAGCCTGTGTGCAATGCCAGCGAACGAAATAAGAAGACTTTCGATTCGATAGAAAGAAAATGAATGTAGCCAAGAGATTAACAATGGGCAAAGGAAGCCCTGCCATTAGCGCCACCAAGGACATAACATAGGCGTTAGCCGCTTTTTCGCGATCGTCTTGCTCGCGAACTTTGTCCTGCATTTCTTGTAATTCCATGGCGTTCTAAAAACAAACCGAACAATCGTTCGGTTCATTGTATTTCAGTTAAACTAAGAACTTTTGAACGTTCTCTAAGTTTTTCTTTTTAGTATTGCCCTGAATTGTAAACCAATCAACAATAGTCCAAATTCCACAACCCCCGAGCGTAAGTAGCTTGGCAACGCCAAGACCTGTATCACCGATATAAAAACGATCGATACCATATGAACCTCCAAAAATCGAGATGATCAAAGCTGTTGAGGGATCTTTCAAATTAGCAGATTGTATCATTATGAACCTATCATCGTCGAGATTCAAAAGACGATCTCTTAAATAAGGGACTTGATGACCTTCAAAAAACTTTGCGTTCATCGCAATGTACATATCTACACGTGACTGATCCATAATTAAAATTATACTTTTTTCCTACTCGTTAGGCCTTTCGGTTACTCCATTCCGTAAAAGAATAAGGGCCGGAAATCCGGCCCTTAAATAAGACTCCTATTTATTTCGACAAATCTCTACCATCGGCCATCTTCATGCTTCCGGTCAAGATTTGAATGAAATCAATCAATGTCCAAATGCCACACCCTCCGGCTGTTAAAAGCATTAACCACCAGTTTTTGTGGCCCATCATAAATCTGTGAATTCCAAGAGATCCGAGGAACCAGCAAACGATGGCCATAGTCATCTTTGATTGTAATTCTTTTTGTTCTGACATAATTAAAAGGTTAGTTTAGGTGCCTACTCTATTTTCAGGTTTTCAGCTGTCCCTGTAAACCCGAAATTAGTACATTGTTTAATACAAAAAGAAATATATTAATCCTTTTTTTTCTCTTACTTGAAAACATACGCTCTAACATAATCAATATTAAAGTCGTTCTTTTCAAGTGGCAATCTATTCTCAGATTGCTGAACCGCCATATCTACCAAGAGCTTCATGGGTGATTGTGGAAAGACATTTTCTTCTCTTCCTTGAATAATCTTACCGTCTTTGCGATCGCTGGCTTTTTTATATCTGTAAAGCGTTCGCATTTCTTTTCCATCTGTATACCACACAATCGCATTCTCTGTCCACAACACACCATACGTGTGCATACCAGCAGACCCGTCGAACGGTAACTTCACACCAACACCCGACATTCTTTTGTTGTAATGCGTTGTCATGTGTTGAATGCGTGATAGCTTTTTCTGACTGAATCCACCAAAGAATTTTTGCTCATTCCAAAATTCGAAAACATCAATTTCATTGTTCGTTCCATTTGATTCGCCGTACAACCAGAATGCCGGCCAAGCGTCTCTTCCCTTCGGTAACTCGCAACGAATTTCATAATACCCCCAATGAAACAATTCCTTCGATTCAAACTCACCTGTATCGTAATCGAAATTGCCTTTGCGTTCTTTCATTCCGTCGGTAATCCAAACGTAAAAGGTTTGATTTTTTCTTTCTTTTGGAAGTGTCGTGATGGTAACCCTTCCGTTCTTCACCACAACACTTTCCTTGGTTAACCACTGCTGCGTAATCTTCTGCTCGGCGTCGCGAACCACACCTTCACGTAGATCCCATTTTTGCTCATCTAACTTCAATCCGCTAAACTCATCGCTAAACGAAAGCTTCATGGGAATATTCATTCCGCGAAAATTAATGACCGTGTCTTTGGGCTGCGCCAAAACCAACGAAGGCGCTATTGCGCATACCACGACAAACAACATCTTCCACATAAAATATTATTTTTTAGGTTGAAACCACGATGAATACATGACATAGTTATTCGCTATGCGCTGCACTTCACCTTGAAACAATTCCGGAGAAAGGTCTTTGATTTTTTTTGCTGGAATACCGGCGTACACACTTCCACTTTTCACATGTGTTCCTTCCGTAAGAATTGCACCTGCAGCAATGATGCAGTTCTCTTCTATCACACAATTGTCCATGACTATTGCGCCCATTCCTATCAGCACGTTGTCGTGAATGGTGCACCCGTGAACCATGGCTCTGTGGCCAATGCTCACGTTGTTTCCAATTTTGGTTCCGGCTTTCTGATAGGTGCCGTGAATAATGGCACCGTCTTGAATATTTACTTTGTTGCCTATTTCTATGGTGTTCACGTCGCCGCGAACCACAGCGGTGAACCACACGCTGCATTGATCTCCCATAGTTACCTGTCCAACAATCGTTGCGTTTTCAGCAATGAAACATTCGTCTCCCCAAGTTGGAGAAACACCGTTAACAGGTAAGATCAAAGGCATAATTTCGAATTACAATGGAATATTTCCGTGCTTCTTGCGCGGCATTTTCTCTGCTTTATTCTCCAACATTTCGAATGCGCGAATTAACTTCTCGCGTGTCACTGCTGGTTCAATCACTTCGTCAACATATCCGCGTTCAGCAGCGCTATATGGATTTGCGAAAAGTGTAGCGTATTCTGCTTCTTTCTCTTTCCACTTCGCGTCTTTGTCGGCAGCTTCTGAAATTTCTTTCTTGAAAATAATTTCAGCAGCGCCTTTCGCGCCCATTACTGCAATCTCAGCAGATGGCCAAGCGAAATTCATGTCTGCACCAATGTGCTTGCTGTTCATTACGTCGTAGGCTCCGCCGTAGGCTTTGCGGGTGATAACCGTAACACGAGGAACCGTTGCTTCGCTGAAGGCGTACAACAATTTCGCGCCGTTTGATATAATTCCGTTCCACTCTTGATCGGTACCCGGTAAGAATCCAGGAACGTCTTCCAACACCAATAATGGAATGTTAAATGCATCGCAGAATCTTACGAAACGTGCAGCCTTGTTGCTGCTCTTAATGTCTAGTACTCCTGCTAAAAACGCAGGTTGATTCGCAACAATACCAATGCTTCTTCCAGCAAGGCGCGCGAAACCGACAACAATATTTTCAGCGTAATCTTTATGTACTTCCAACCAAGACTCTTCGTCTACCAAAGCAGCTACAACTTCTTTGATGTCGTATGGCTGATTCGGATTGGCGGGGATAATTCCATTTAAACCTTCTCTTCTTTCGTTACCCGGTTCGTAAGGCAAGCGTGCTGGAGTTTCCTCGCAGTTTTGCGGCATGTACGAAAGCATTTGACGAATCACTTTCAACGCAGCCACATCGTTCTCTGCCGTCAAATGCGTAACACCACTTTTCGTGCTGTGTGCACTTGCACCACCCAAATCTTCACTGCTTACTTCTTCGTGTGTTACGGTCTTCACTACGTTCGGACCAGTGACAAACATGTAGCTGGTGTTTTCCACCATAACAATGAAATCTGTTAAGGCCGGAGAATACACAGCACCGCCAGCGCAAGGTCCCATAATCACACTCAACTGTGGTACAACACCGCTGGCTTGAACATTCTTGTAGAATATATCGGCGTAGCCACCAAGGCTAACAACTCCTTCCTGAATGCGGGCTCCGCCGCTGTCGTTTAAACCAATCAATGGCGCGCCATTCTTCATGGACAAGTCCATGATTTTGCAAATCTTCTGCGCGTGCGCTTCAGCAAGCGATCCGCCCATTACGGTAAAATCCTGAGAGAAAACGTACACCAAGCGTCCGTTTATTTTACCGTAACCGGTAACCACTCCGTCGCCCAAATATTTCTCGTTCTCCAAACCGAAATTGGTGCTGCGATGCGTCACCAACATTCCTATTTCTTCGAATGAATTT
This sequence comes from Flavobacteriales bacterium, assembly GCA_044354975.1. GTDB lineage: Bacteria > Bacteroidota > Bacteroidia > Flavobacteriales_D > Sanyastnellaceae > CAIZGX01. The sequence goes on along the minus strand of JBIKZA010000001.1, from coordinate 78,109 downwards.
GTATCTAACAAAACCTCTAAACGCTCACGAGCTGTGAGTTTTCCTTTTTTGTGTTGCGACTCAATACGCTTCGCACCACCACCCAATAAAGCTTCCTGCTTCTTCTGTTCGAGATTGGCTAATTTTTCTTGCATGTGGCAAATTTAAGATTATTCCGCTGTGCCAGCTACATCGAATTCCACAACGACTTCCGTTCCGCCGTTGTTAAACATGCATCTGTCGGCTAAGCGTTGCATCAAAAAGACACCTCTTCCGTGAGGCAATTCGATGTTTTCTGGAGCGGTAGGATCTGGCAGACTTTCGTAATCGAAACCCGGACCCTCGTCACAAATAATAAATCGCAAAGTCTTTTCATTCTCCAACTCGAAGGTCAATGAAACCTGAAGGTCTGTGCTCATGCGGTTTCCGTGAACAACTGCGTTGTTCACCGCTTCCGTAAGACATATCAATACTTCCCCGTAATAATCTTCCTTCACACGGTATTCACTGCAAACATCGTCTACTAGCTTTTCAGCTAAATGTATGCTTTCAAGCACGGATGGAAAACGAAGTTGTCTGCGACCTTGGATCATGAATTAATTTTTGCGAATCAAAAATGAGAAAAAAAACGCCATGTTCAATTTATTTCTTTCAAGAATTTCTGAAATAGCGCTGCGTTTTCTCTTTGTAGTATGGTTTTAAGTTGGGTGAAACAGAACGTAAAGTCTCTACGCCCTTCTGTTTGTTCTTCAAGAACTCTTCGTACTTCTTTGGATTTCCAACAGGTGCATTCAACGCTTCGTTGCTCTTGCGCTCTTCATCCATCTCACGCACACGCTCGGCCTCTTCAGCTTTCAACAAGCGAATCATGATGTCGTTCTGTCTGCGAATACTCTCCTCGGTAACCTGATTGTTCACGATGTCGCGTTGAAGTTTCTCCATCTCTTTCGCAATCTGCTTCATTTCGTTACCCGCACCGCTTCCGTCTTCGTTCAATTCATTTCCCTTCTCTTCCATCATTTTGCGAATTGCGGCTTGCTTCGCGGCCATCTGAGCCAATTCCTTCGCCATGCCTTCGTCTCCGCCGCTCTTCGATCCGCCGGAATTGTTTTTCCCTTGATTCTGTCCTTTTTTCTTCGCTTCTTCCAACTGCTTCTGCAAGCCTTCTTGCATGCGCTTCATCTGCGCGGCAGAAGCCTTGCTCTTGCCTTTTCCTTTCCCCTTTCCGCCGGGTTTGTTGCAACTGCCTTTGCCTTCTTTTTTCGATTTCGATTCAGACTGCATTTGCGCTTGCATTTGTTGAAGGGCATCGTCTAACAGCAAAGCCAAGTTGTTGTATCCGGTCATGGCCGACTGCTGATTCTGCGTAATGCGCGGCATGTTTCCATCTGGAAAATCTTTCATCACACGATCGAGGTTCGCGTTAATCTCATTGATCTCGTGATTCACCGTTGAGCTAATCTCTGGAACGCGCTTGCTTAAGGCGAAGAGACTGTCTTCAATCATGCGAGAGTCGTCTTTCAACTTACGCTGACGTTGCGCCAAGGTCTTAATGCGCGGATCGTTAGCCTGGGTCTTCTTCGTCTCTTCCATGAGCGCTTCTTGATCGAAGCTCACCGATAAAATGTTTTCCAACAAGGCGCGCATGGCAGCCATGTCTTCTTCGTGCTGCTCTTGCTCTGCAGCTTCCGCGCCGTCTTGCATCTCTTGAGCCATCTGCTTCATCTTCTCAGCGGCTTTCTTCTGCGACTTCGCAGCGTTGGCTTTTTTGTTTTGTTTCAATTCGGAAGAAGACTTTTCTTGTTCTTCGTCGATCTCTTTTTTCAATCCTTCTGTATCCGGAATTTCTTGCGGCGTTTCCAACTCCTTGTTCAGCTCTTCCGCCTCTTTCAATTCCTTCTTCACGTCTTCGAACTCCTTGTTCAACTGCTCTTGCTCTTTCAGTTTTTCCTCGGCACTCTTCGATTCGTCGTTGGCTAATTTCTCTTGCTTATCAGATAGCTCTTTCAACTTCTCAGTCGCCTCTTTCAACTTCTCTTCGACTTCCAATTCTTTAAATTGCTCCAACGCGCGATCTAATTCCTTCTCCAGATCTTCGGTTGAAAGATTCATTTTTTCTATCTCTTTTCGAAGCTCGTCTTTATTCAATTCGTTCATGAGCTTTTGCAATTCCTGCATCATCTCTTTCATTTCCGGACTAAGCATTTCGTTCATCAGGCGTTCCAGCTCTTTCTGCTTTTCAGCCATCTGCTCGTCTTTCTGCTCTTGGTTGCGCTGCTGGTTCTGCTTTTGAATTTCTTTGACTTGCTCTTCCAATTTTTTCTGACGCTCAATGAGGTCTTCTAATTTTTTCTTGTCTTGCCAATTCAGATTTTGCTTCTCGAGCATTTCGCGTTCGAGTTGCTTCATTTCTTTTTGAAGTTTTTCCGCTTCGCGAAGGCTCGATTCCAATTGGTCTTTGATGCTTTCGCTTTGCTCGTTGCGCATTTCCTTCAGCTCTTCTTCCGTTGGATTCACGAATTGTCTTACTTGGGAGCGTGTGCTCTTCGCGCCGTGAACGCCGTCGTTGTCCCACACTTCGAAGAAGTAATTCACTTCGTCACCGGGTTCTAAATTGAATATTGAAAAATCTACTGCGTGGAAAAACTGATCGCCTGTTGTTCCGACTTCAAACTGAACAGGCAACACGGTTGCGCTTTCTACGGCCTTACCGTCGCGCATCTGAACGGCGGTGAAGGTTAGTTTCGTAAGGCCGTAATCGTCTTGAATTCCGCCGGTGAAATAGTGAACGTAACGCGAAGTAGAGTCGGTTTCATCTTGAACGCTAATGCTCGGGTATCCGTCGGCTACCACGTTCACTTGATACGACAGGGCGTTTCCATTTTGCACTTGATTGTTTTGTGGAATGACACTGTAGGCAAAATTCTGCGAAGCATTTTCGCGGTGCTCGAATCCGTTTGAAGTTTCTTCGAACGGCAATTTACCTACAGCTGTTTCGAAGAGAACAGCGGAGGTATTTTCACCGGCGATTTTCCAGGTGAGTTGTGTGCCTTCGGGAACCAATAGATCGCCGGTGTTGTTCACTACAGCGTTTTCTTTTTTCAAGTAACTAGGATAATTCACTTCGATCTGAAACTGAGTCAGCTTCGGCATTTGAAGCACGTCGAGGTTATATCCATTGCTATGAAATTTTCCACCATAGAAAACAATCACCGCATCTTCCTTCACATTCGAAAGGGTGTAAGAAAAGTCAATGTTGCTCTTCTTCACCATCTGAAATTTCTGTCCGTTTACTTCAATGAAAACCTGCGAAGGAATTTCTTTTCCTGTCACTTGCATGCGCACTTCGTAGTCTGTGTTTTCAATCGCAGTTAGCGTGTCGTTCAACATGTCCATGGTGAAAGGCGCCTCCTCTTCAATGATCTCGTTGTAGCGCAGCAGACGGTCGGTAGGTTTCAGAATGAAGGAAGGCGTAATTAAAAACAACACCCCGAAAACACACACCAAAGGAAGCAAGTAGCGCAAATATTTTTTGTTCTTCTTCACATCAATGGCTGCGGTGAACGGTACAGGACGAAGCGATTGCATGCGCTGTGCGATGCTCGCTTGAAGCAAACTGCTTTCCGCATGTTCGTTGAGTTGTGATTGAAGTTGAAGAGTATTCAACAAGCGATCGTCAACGTCGGGGAAGTGCCTTCCAATAATCGAAGCGGCTTGCTCATAGGAAATGTGCTTGCCCAATTTCAACATAGAAAAAAATGGCAATGCAATTCTCGAAACGAAGAAGTAAGCAGCAGATGCTAAAAATCCGAAGAAGAAAAAGGTTCTAACCGTTGGACCGAAGTGGCCGAAAAATTCCAGAGTAACGAGAATCAAATACAACCCTAAGAAAAGCGCAGCTACGTAGAGAAGACCCTGAGCCATGCGGTTCTTGTAGTACTTCCGAATGAAGTCGTCTAAGCGTTGTATGAGTTGTTCGTATGCGTTCATGCTACTTTTTTCAGCATTGAAAGATACAAACGAATTTGTTTGCCACTTATTTTTTCGGAATGGAAATACATACGTTTTGTGCTTCGGTGAAGAAACGAAGTGCTTCCCATCCGCCTTCGCGGCCCACGCCCGATTGTTTCACTCCGCCGAAAGGTGTGCGCAAGTCCCTTTCCAACCAACAGTTCACCCACACAATTCCGGTTTGAAGATTTCCAGCAAGTCGGTGCGCCACGGTAACGTTGGTGGTCCAGATGCTCGCTGCTAATCCGTATTTCGTGCTGTTCGCGAGTGCTTGAACTTCTTCTTCCGTTTCGAAGGGTTGAAGGGTAATAACTGGCCCAAAGATTTCTTCCTGATTGGTTCTGCATGAAGCGTTCAATCCCTCGATAATCGTGGGCTGCATAAAGTATCCGCCTGCGTTTTCGCCTTCGAGTAGAACACGTTCACCACCGCAAACAACGGTGCCGCCTTCTTGCTTCGCCAATTCAACAAAAGAAAGCACTTTATTCAGGTGTGGTTCGCTCACTAAAGCGCCCATTTTCGTTTTGTCTTCGGACGGATTTCCAGGAACAATGCGCGAAACTTTTTCGATTAAAGCCGTCTTGAATTTTTCGTAAATGCCGCTTTGCACGTAGAGGCGAGATCCGCAAAGACAGATCTGTCCTTGGTTTGCGAAGGATGTGCGAACAGAGGTTGAAAGCGCTTCATCGAAATCGCAATCGTTGAAGATGATGTTCGCATTTTTTCCACCCAACTCCAACGACATCTTTTTAAACTTCGGTGCTACCACTGAAGCAATGTGGGCACCGGTTGCCGTGCCGCCCGTGAATGAAATGGCCTTAATCCCGTCGTGCTGAACAATGGCTTCTCCGGCTTCAGGGCCGTATCCGTGAACAATATTCAAAACTCCAGCAGGCATTCCGGCCTCAGCGCAAAGTTTTGAAAATAAATAAGCAGTATAAGGAGTAATCTCTGAAGGCTTGGCTACCACACAGTTTCCCGCAGCTAGAGCAGGTGCTATTTTCCAAGTGAACAAGTACAACGGAAGGTTCCAGGGAGAAATACATCCGACAACACCAATGGGCTTGCGCAAGGTGTAGTTAATGTATTCAGTATTCGGATGCGCCTCGCTAGCGAAGTGCAAAATACCTGTCGCAAAGAAGCGAATATTTGATTCAGCACGCGGAATGTCAACTGCTCGAGAAAGCGAAATGGGTTTTCCGTTGTCGAGTGATTCGGCTTGCGCCAAGGCTTCAGAATTGGATTTTATAAGATCTGCAAGGCGAATAAGCACCTCGGAGCGATTTTCTACAGAAAGATTCGACCACGAAGGAAAGGCTCCTTCAGCGGCCGTAACTGCCGCATCTATATCGGCTTGTTCGCTGCGCGGAATAAGGCTGTAAACCTTGCCGGTAGAAGGATCTACGTTATCAAGGGTCTTTCCCGAAACGGCAGAAACGAATTCTCCGTTGATGTAGTTCTGAAGTGAAATCACAGGCTTATTATTATAAAACGAAGATAGAAACAGAAAAATACTTGGTGTTATGAAAAGAAAGTATTTATTTTGCAGTCGCTTTTCGAAGGAGAAGTGAGATTGCCCGATCGTCTAATGGCAGGACAACTGTTTTTGGTGCAGTTTATATAGGTTCGAATCCTGTTCGGGCAACGATCAAAAAGCCGCTTCAATGAAGCGGCTTTTTTTATTCTTAATTTGCAAAAAATATTCGCATTGAAAAACATTGCTATTCTCGGTTCAACCGGTTCCATAGGTACACAAACTCTTGAAGTGATTCAAGAACATCTCGATCAATTTTGTGTGGAAGTGTTAACGGCGCACAGCAACAGCACGCTGCTTATTCAGCAAGCCTTGAAATTCAATCCGAATGCCGTTGTCATTACCGACGAATCGAAATACGCTGAAGTGAAGGAAGGTCTCGCTTCCACAGACATTAAGGTGTATGCGGGAAAGCAAGCGTTGGAGCAGATTGTAGAGATGGACAGCATAGACATTGTGCTAACCGCATTGGTAGGCGCAGCGGGACTTCCGCCAACGGTTCGCGCTATTCTTGCGAAGAAAAACATTGCACTCGCGAACAAAGAAACCTTGGTAGTTGCTGGAGAAATTATTACGCAGTTAGCGAAAGAAAACGGGGTGAATATTTATCCGGTCGACAGCGAGCACAGCGCTATTTTCCAGTGTTTGGCTGGCGAGTGGCACAATCCTATTGAGAAGATTGTTCTTACCGCGAGTGGTGGTCCGTTCAGACAAAAGCCTGCTGAAGAGTTGGCAGAGGTGACGAAGGCGCAAGCGTTGAAGCATCCGAATTGGACCATGGGCGCGAAGATTACCATTGACTCTGCAACCCTTATGAACAAAGGGTTGGAAGTGATTGAAGCGAAGTGGTTATTCAATTTGAAGCCGTCGCAAATAGACGTGGTGGTTCATCCGCAAAGCATTATTCACAGCTTGGTTCAGTTTGAAGACGGCAGCATGAAAGCGCAGTTGGGATTACCCGATATGAAATTGCCAATCTTATACGCCATGGCTTATCCGCAGCGTGTAAAGACAGACTGGCCACGATTCAACTTCATGGATTATCCGCAGTTTACTTTTGAGAAGCCACGCATTGAAGTGTTCCGTTGTTTGGGTCTTGCTTTCGAAGCTTTGGAACAAGGCGGCAATGCACCTTGCATCTTGAATGCTGCAAATGAAATTGCTGTTGCTCGTTTCTTAAACGACGAAATCAAGTTCCTTCAAATTGCCGAAACCGTTGAGAAGACCCTTCAAAAAGCAACGTTCATCGCGAAGCCTTCGTTGGAAGAGTTGATTGCGAGTGATGCGGAAGCGAGGGGGATTGCGAAAGAAATTTCTTTAGCGTAACTCCGCCGAACACTCACTCTGCAAGCCTTGCAAAATGAGTTGCATGGCAATACAAATTAGACAAGTCCGGTCACCATTTGACGATTTGTAAATAAAACTATTACCTTTAGCTAACCGCAACAAACCTGCGCCTATCGCGCTACAATGACATGTATTGGGCACGTTTGTAGCGCGTATAAGCTAGTTATGTGTAACCTTATGACGACAACAAAACAGACAATTATAACATGAAAAAAGCAGTAATAGTAGCATTTGACAAGTTCACGGACATTGATATTTTTTTAGCTTGGGACTTACTTAACCGAGTTAAATTTCGTGACAAAGAATTTCAAGTAAAAATTGTTGGGACAGAAACGACCCATAAATCTGTATGTGGGCTTGACCTAAAAACTCACGGACTTATTGAAGAATGCAATGATTCGGACCTGGTATTTTTTGGTAGCGGACCTGGGACAAGAAACGTTATCAAGGACGAACTTTATTTAAAACGCTTTAACCTTGACCCAAGCCGACAAATAATTTGTTCAATGTGTTCTGGTGCTTTAATAATTGCAGCACTTGGACATCTAACTGGACTTTCCGCAACAACTTATCCGACTGCCTTTGAAGCTTTGAAAAATTATGGCGTTGACGTCCTTGAAGACAAACATTTGGTAACACGTGGTAATGTTGGGACAGCAGCAGGTTGTTTGGCAGCAGTTGACTTAGTTGGCTGGGCAATTGAAAAACTTTACGACAACAAAGTTAGGGAAGACGTTATTGCATCTGTTTTACCAATTGGACAAGGACAAGTATGTATTTACTAGCCGACCAAAGAAAGGCTACACATAACAGCACCTACAAGAAATTGGCGGTTCAGTGGTTAAATGAAGTTTTGTGCTTCGTATCAAGTTCTGTGGTGGCAGACAGTTTTCGTCTCCGAAATCGCCAACTTCTTGTAGCTGCAAAACGTTAGCGTTCATTGTAAAAACCGAAACGAGCCAGAAAACAAGTAAAAGCGAGTATTAACAAGTAAAACAAAAAATGACTAAAAACAAATCAAGACCCATTTTACTTCTATTAACAGGATTGCTATGGGCAGGCTTGGCACAAGCCCAGGAATCAGCAAACGCCAGTGGAGGAAATGCCACAGGCAGCGGAGGAACCGTTGCATACAGTATCGGACAGGTAGTATACTCCACCAACACAGGTAGTTCGGGTAGTCAAGCCCAAGGTGTTCAACATGCTTACGAAATTTTCACTGTAGGCATAGAGGAAACAACATTGAACTTTTCGCTCATTACTTTTCCAAACCCGACTTCAGAGAATTTAACCTTGCAAATAAGCGATTACAACAACGAGAAGTTAGCCTTTCAGCTTTATGATTTGCAAGGTAAATTGTTAACCAGTGGTCCAGTAACAGCTCAGCAAACTCAAATAAACACCGCGAGTTTACCGGCAGCTACTTACTTCATAAATGTTGTAAACCAAGAAAACAAGAAAGTTCAATCATTTAAAATCATTAAAAATTAAGAAATCATGAAACGAATAATTACAATTTGTGCAGCAATTTTAATGACTGCAAATGTTTTTGCTCAAGTACCAAACAAAATGAGCTATCAAGCAGTAATTCGTAATACATCAAATGCACTAGTAACAAGCTCTACCGTTGGAATGCGAATTAGCATTTTACAAACTTCACCAAGTGGCACTGCTATTTTCGTGGAAACTCAAACCTCTACAACCAATACCAATGGTCTAGTAAGTATTGAAATTGGTGGAGGAACTGTTGTCTCGGGTAACTTCGCAACAATTGACTGGGCTAACGGACCTTATTTTTTAAAAACAGAAACAGACCCATCGGGAGGATCAAGCTACAGTATAACTGGCACAAGTCAATTACTTAGTGTGCCATATGCACTATATGCAGCAAACTCTGGAAGTTCCATGTCAGGACCTCAGGGTGCAGCAGGTCCACAGGGCGCAACGGGTCCACAAGGACCAGCAGGTGTAGGAGGTTTCGTACATTATATAGGTGAAGTATTTGGCGGAGGAGTTATTTTCCATTTATGGAAAGATAATTCAGGAGCAGAACACGGACTTGTGGTTGATTTAAATGATTTAAGTGGAGCGTCTGGATGGAGTAATGTTGACAACACCTTAATAGGTTTATCTGCTCAAAGTTATTGGAATGGATTAGGCAACTCGAATTCTATTGTTTCGCAAATCGGACATACAAGTAGCGCTGCAGTTTTATGTTTGAATTCATCTAGCAGTGGTCAGAATGATTGGTACTTGCCATCTATACAAGAATTAAATATGCTTTGGAATAATTATTTTAATGTTTCAATGACTTTTTCACAAATTCCTGGGGCTACGGTATTAAATCCTAGTGGTTATTGGAGTAGTTCAGAATATGATAATGATTCTTCATGGGGAGTGGATTTCGGTTCAGGTATTACATACGCAAACGCCAGTTACAACAAAAATAGTCCCAAAAGGGTACGCGCAGTTCGATCCTTTTAGGGATTTCTGAGAATTGAATAACAGTTAATAATCAACACATATTGAGCAAACGAAACGCTAACAGCACCTACCCAAAAGTGGCGGCTCAGGGTTTAAATCAAGCTATGTGCTTCCATCAAAGTTTGTGCTTGGTGACAGTTAAGTGCTCCGAAATCGCCACCTTCGGGTAGCTGCCAAACGTTATAAGCAACCTCAAAATAAAACTTGACAAGTTGAATATTCAAATAATATGGGAACGCCACTTCAAAACTCTACGATCTGTATTGAAAAATTGAATTTCGATTTAATTGGAAAAATCTCTTTAAAACTTCAAGATGGTAGGATAATCATTGTACCTCTGAAATATTTTCCAGAGCTTCAAAAACTTTCAGTAGCCCAAAGAAAGAAATACACAATTGTAGATGATCGAACAATCTTGTTCAACTATTCAGATGCTGTTTACCATCTTGAAGATTTCATGAGCCTTGAAAACAAATGGAGAGAAAGATAAACTCTCAACTCCGCCATAAAGGCTTGAAATACCTGATTTCATTCTTGTTTTTACTTCTCGCCTTTGTCGCACAGGCCCAACCTGTTGGCAATGAATATTTATATTTCAGTATTATTGAAGTAACCGAGGGTGACACTGTTGTGATTGATAAAAAGTTCATCCATCACAGTCCCCGAATAGAGAAACTTCGAATTAAAAACTATCGAATAAATGATTTGAGTGAGTCAAGTGTTGGCTTTCGGCGTTTGTCAATGGATAATTATTATTGCACGTCAACCATTAAAAACCATGCAAGACTTCAGATAATTAGAGATCGGCGCGACACCATGAATCTTATCATTAACAACGCTAAGGGAATGGTCTTTTTCCAAACGCAATTCCAAAAAGGAGACTTCGTCGTAAATATTCAACAGAAAGATTACGACCAAAATCCCAGGAAAGTGGTCAGGAATAGTGGGACAACGGCATTGGATATTTCGCGGGTGAATATTACTCTTATTTCAGAAACGAGAGTAATTTCTTCGATTTTTTACACTCGTCAATACTATTCGCTTCAAACCTCTTGCGGTGAAAAACAGTTCTATTCGCCGCAAATATGCGGTGAATAATTCCTATATTTGCCGCAGATAACTTAGAGGCTATGGCAAAATACATCTACGAATACAAAAACTGGACTGATTTCACTTGGCGTGAATCAGAGATTAATTCCATATTCGGAGACGTACGATTGAGGCAAGGAAAAATCATCGGACAGATGAATGCTCTTGGATTTTCGGCAAAAGAAGATGCAACGCTTAACGCATTAACACTCGATGTTGTTAAATCATCGGAAATAGAAGGTGAACTGCTCAACTATGATCAAGTGCGCTCTTCCATTGCCAGACGATTAGGAATTAATTCAGCAGGTCTAATTAAAAGCAGTCGTCACATTGAAGGGATCGTGGAGATGATGCTTGATGCTACACAACGATTTGATTCACCATTAACTGAAAAACGTTTGTTCGGCTGGCATGCAGCGCTCTTCCCAACCGGATTTAGCGGACCTTATACCATAGAAGTTGGATGTTATCGCACTGGAGAAATGCAAATTGTTTCAGGTGCAATGGGAAAAGAGAAAGTACATTATGAAGCAGTTAAGCCAAAGTTCGTAAAAGCAGAAATGAAGAAATTCATCACCTGGTTTAATAAAGACAATTCACTTGATCCAGTCCTAAAAGCAGCTATAGCACACTTTTGGTTTATCATTATCCATCCGTTCGACGATGGTAACGGTCGCATGGCTCGTGCTCTTACCGATATGGTACTTGCACGCGCTGAAGGCAGCGGAGAGCGCTTTTACAGCATGTCGAGCCAAATATTAGAAGAACGAAAAATGTATTACACTGTTTTACAAAAAGTTCAACACAGCAAGAATGACATAACAGAATGGATCAACTGGTTTCTTCATTGTCTTAAAAACGCAATGCTTGCAACAGAAAAGACAATGCAACAAATTCTCATAAAATCAGCATTCTGGAAACACCACGAAAAGACTTCAATTAACGAAAGACAAAGAAAAATATTGAACATGCTGCTTGACAATTTCGATGGTAAATTACAAAGTTCGAAATGGGCGAAAATCAATAAAACATCGTCAGACACTGCCTTGCGCGATATTAAAGATCTCGTAGAAAAAAGAATATTACAACAAACCAAAGAAGGCGGACGCAGTGTGAACTACGAACTAGTAAAGAAATGGAAGGTGGACTAAATAGACTACCTCAACTCCGCCGAACACTCCGTCTGCAAGCCTTGCAAAATGCGCTGCATGCTCTTCTCTACAACCTCATCAGTTAAGGTCTGCTGCGCGTCTTGAAGTATGAATTTCAGAGCGTAAGATTTCTTGCCTTCTGGAAGATTCTTGCCTTCGTAAACATCGAACAAATTCACTTCCTTCAATAATTTCTTTTCGCTTTTTAAGGCAGACTGACGAAGACTTTCGAACGTAGTTTCCTTGTTCAACAACAGCGATAAATCGCGACGCACCCAAGGAAATTTATTCAACGGTTGGAAGGCATTGCGCTGCTGCGTTCTCAATTTTTCCAATGTGTCGAAATCGAATTCAGCATAGAATACTTCTTGCTCAACATCGGTTGCTTCTTGAATTTCTGGATTCACACGTCCCAACTTCACCAACGATTTTTTCTGAGAAGAAAGCTCCATTCCGTATGCGAAAATGGGAGAGTCTTGAAGCGAAACAATATCGCATTGCTGAATGCCCAATGCATTCAAAATTTTTTCAACCACCGCTCGCAATTGCGCTAATGACGAAGCATTCGAAGGGTTTTTCCATGATTCTGCGCTTTCCTTTCCACACAACCACAACGCTAATTTGCGCTTCTCTTTATATCCGTTTTCCGTCTTGCGGTATTCCTTTCCAATTTCAAACAAACGAAGATCGGTTGCTCTGTGTTTTTCATTCAACGAAATGCTTTCCATTCCACCGAACAACAACGAACTACGCATGTGCGAAAGATCTTTGCTCAACGGATTCAACAATGAAACACTGTTCACACCCAAGGCCGCATCGAACGCTTCAGCGTACTTGCTTTTCGTTAACGACATGTTCATGATTTCGGTGTAGCCCTCTGCAACAAGCAGGTCGGCCAAACGGAAATGCAGACTCTCTGTTTTTCCTTTGGTATTCAAAGAAAGCGTCATGCGCGAAGGCAATTCAACTTTGTCGTATCCGTAGATGCGAAGCACCTCTTCCGCCACGTCGGCCGGACGCGTTACTTCCACACGGTTGTAAGGCACAAGCACTTTCCAACCACCTTCAACAGTTGAAACTTCGAACTGTAAATCGTTCAATATGGAAACAACAATTTCGCTTGGAATGTCAATTCCTAAAAGCGATTTCAAATAACTTTCCTTGACTTCAATTTCGGTTTTCGGAAGTGCAACCGGATAAATATCTTCTGCTTCCACCAGCACCGCATTTGGATTTTCTGCTTGAATTAATTCCCAAGCACGCGCTAACGCATTCGGAATTCCATCAACCGCAACTCCGCGTTCAAAGCGGAACGAAGAATCGGAATGAATCTGGTGACGCTTCGCGCTCTTGCGCACACGCACCGCATTGAAGCACGCACTTTCAAAAACAACGAACGAATCTTCAGCGCTCACGCCCGCATTTATTCCACCCATAACACCACCCATGCAAAGCACTTCGTTTTGGTTGGAAATAACCACGTCCTCGCTGGTGAGTTTGCGCGAAACACCGTCGAGGGTTTCTAACGCTTCATCTGTATTTGCATTTCGAACCGTGATGGTCTGATTCGGAAAATCATTCGCCTTGAACACATGCAGCGGCTGTCCCAATTCGTGTTGAACGAAGTTGGTCACGTCTACACACAGGTTCACGCTCTTCACGCCGATAACAGCCAATGTTTCTTTGATGAAAGTAGGAGTCTCTTGATTTTCAATTCCGCTAATCACCGCGAACGCATAGCGCGTGCACTCTGTGTTTTCGTGAAGATCTAATTTCCAATTTTTCGGTTGGAAGGAAATCGCTGGGGCGGTGGTGCTTGAAAGCGCAACCTTATTTTCGTTTTCCAAATTCCACGCAGCAGCGAAGTCGCGCGCCACACCTGCATGTGAAAGAGCATCTGTTCTATTCGGAGTAATACCAATTTCGAGGCATGCATCGCTTTCTATGTTGAGCGCAACAGCAGCCGGAATTCCAACCACTGTTTCTGCTGGAAGAATAAGAATACCGTCGTGTGAAGCACCGAGGCCTAGTTCGTCTTCCGCGCAGATCATGCCTATAGATTCTGCTCCGCGAATTTTACTTTTTTTAATGGTGAAAGACTCGCCAGATGAGGGATACAAAGTTGTTCCAACAGTAGCAACCAACACTTTTTGTCCGACAGCCACATTCGGCGCACCACAAACAATCTGAACGAGCTCGCCTTCACCGAGATTCACTTTTGTAATTGACAAGCGATCGGCATCGGGGTGTCTTTCGCATTCGAGTACATGTCCGACTACCACGCCTTTCAATCCGCCTGGAATTTTCTCTACGCTTTCAATGCCTTCCACTTCAAGACCGGTTCTGGTAAGGGTTGCAGCCACTAGTTCTGGGGCCGGCAGGGGTTGAACCAATTGTGAAAGAAGTTTGTAAGAGATTTTCATATCGCGCGAGTTAGACTGCAAAAATAAAGACAAACGCGAGGGGGAGGGCTTAGAATTTTCTTACTTTTGCTCCTCTTCAAAAACGGGATGTAGCTCAGTTGGTAGAGTACACGTCTGGGGGGCGTGTGGTCGCAGGTTCAAGTCCTGTCATCCCGACTAAAATTTAAGCTTTCTACGGAAAGCTTTTTGTTTGAGAATTATATGCTCATAACTAAAAAATTCTTCACAAATATTTCTAGTGAAAAAACAAATACATTCACTTTTTTTTCAAAAGAGCAGACCTTAGAAAATTAATTTCATCCTTCAGTTCAGCAACAAGCCTTTCCAAAACGTCTGCGTTTGTATAGATATTTTTTGATTTTGTCCCTGCATTTCCACCCGCTTGGTTGAAATTCTGTTGAAGCGCCTCCTCATCCTCTCCTAACAGAGTAATCATGGGCACTTGGAAAATAACGGCAATATCTTTTAGACGTTTCAAAGTAGCCTTTTCAGGTTTCTTTTCAATGGCTGAATAGGCCTGCTGTGTAATGTTCAATTGCACTGCTACATATTCCTGGCTTAGAGATCTAGCTTCCCGAATAAGCCGAATATTAGATGCAAGATCAATCGGTTCCATTTAAGCAAATATATAATTGTCTTTTGTAAATAATTACAATAATTATTTGTTAATTACAGCTATAGCCTGTACGGTTCAAAATAATAATTGTTCAATTTTGTGGAAAACAAAATACAATGAAAAAAACCTTTACTTTTCTTACTTTTCTAAGCGTCTGTCTCGGCGCTCTAGCTCAATGTCCCTCAGGACAACAAAACGTAACCGTAGATGTCACAACTGACCAATATGGTTACGAGTGTTTTTGGCAAATCACCAATACTGGAGCTGGCTGCGGCAACGGTATTATCGGAACTTTTGGTAACACAAACGTTGGATGTGCAGGGTCGAATGCACAAATTGCATCACCAGGTGACCCAGGTGCCTATGCAAGTAACACTGTTGTTACTGAGTCTGTAGGTTGTTTAACAACCGGTTCTTGTTTTGATCTGATTTATGTAGATGACTATACAGACGGTGGTGCAACTTTTCAAGTTTATGCTGACGGCAATGCAGTAGGTGCTCCTCTTAACGGTAACGGAAACCCTAACGTTTGGAGTTTTTGCGTTACTTCACCACCACCACCTGACCCATGTGTGCCAAACTCAGAAGTTTATTTGACCAACATTGCTTTCGTTGATCAACAGACGCTTACGAACTTAGGTAACACCTATTTTGATTATGTCTACAACGGGGCCAATATATTTGATGATCAAGGCAATGCCATTAATGTATTACCGGCTTCTATAAATGAAAACCCAAACAACCCTGCTAACCTAATCAATGTAGGCGTGCCTATTCGTTTTAAATTTCAAACTCAGAACAGAAAAATAAATGGCCAAAGCATTGTTTCTGGTTCTTGTAAATTAAGAACAAACAACACTCAAATCACTATTACCGACAGCACGGCAGGATTAAACAATGTGGCTTGGAACAATAACGCATGGTCGACCAATGAATTTGAATTCATGGTTCATGATACTGTAACCCAAAATTTCACTGCATATTTCGAGGTTGTCGTTGTTGAAGATGGGATTGAGTATTCTACCCCTTGTATTCCTATACCCATTAAGGCGATTTCAATGCACTCACGCACAGTTGATGACGACGATAACCCAGATAGCGTGGGAGACGGAGATGGGCTGGTTGAGCCAAATGAACAGATTGAAACGTTCATTAAAATAAATAACAACTCTGAATTTGATGCTAATTTTGTTCAGGGAGGGCTATTTTATTTCGATGGCACAAGCTATTACAATAACATTGGCGATATTCATATCTGGTGGGGTGATGTAGGAACTTCCGGTCCAGTATATCCTATTAGTTGGTATAACTATTTTCAAGACACACCTAACCCAATAGCCGCCGGAGCAACTGCGGTAACATCACAGTTCGACTTTGTATTTGATTACAACTATCCTCAAACCTATTCGTTTAGCCTACCGTTTCAAGTTGCCACGGGATATTATATTTTCGGAGCTGCTCAACCACCTGTCTTTATGCTTTCTTCATTTAACATTGAATATAATGCGGGTCAACCCCCAATTCCAACATCTGCCTCAGTTGCATCTTTGGATTGCGCAAATGTTCAAACTTCAGGCAGCTTAACCCAAGGCACTGTAGCATCTGCTGTTTCTGCGACTCTTCCATATTCCGGTGGAAACGGAGGGAATTACAATGCTATTAACATTGCCTCTACAGGAGTTACTGGATTAACTGCAAACATTAGCCAAGGGGTGCTTGCTAATGGTAACGGTATTATTGCCATTTCAATTACAGGAACACCATCCACGTCGGGAACCGCTAGTTTCTCGATTGATTTCGGTGGTCAAATTTGTAATTTCAGCATGAATGTTCAGCCAAGTATTGGGGTGTCAGAATTAGCAACGGTAAACAACCAAATTAGAGTTTATCCAAATCCTACAGCTGATCAATTGTTCATTGAAACTACCAACTTCAAAGAAAATAATCTAGATCTTGTAATCTATGACATGTCTGGTAGAGTAGTTAAAAATGAGAAAATTAAATACCTAAGCTCACCACTGAGTATTAATTTGTCGGACTTAAAGTCAGGAATTTATAACGTGCAAATTATTGCTGGTAATACAACTTATAAAGAGCGTATTATTAAATTATAATTCCGCCTTAGCAAATCAACTAATGACCCGCGAAACGCGGGTCATTTTTTTTGTTCTTTTTTGACTAGGTTTGTCGAATTATAAAAAGCATGGCATATACTCTTCGGGAAGTCAGGAAACAGGGTAAAGCTACCTTTCAGCAAGTTTCTGAAAAGTCCCGAATTGACGCGGAAGTTCAGGTTACAATTGAACGAAGAACTCAACAAACATTGACAAAAAATGCATCCAAGAAATCAACATAACGACAAATACAACTTCCCAGAACTCATTCAAGCCATTCCCGAGTTAGGGGCGTTTGTGAAAATGAATGCATACGGAAATGAGAGCATCGATTTCTTCAATGCGGAGGCCGTGAAGCTGCTGAATAAGGCGTTGCTGAAGAAAAATTACGGAGTGGCGAATTGGGATATTCCCGAAAATTATTTGTGTCCTCCCATCCCGGGAAGAGCTGAGTATCTGCACCAAATAGCCGATCTGCTCTACAAGAACAATCCGAATTTCCTTCAAGATAAAAAATTAGGAAACAACATTCGTGTGCTCGATGTGGGTGTGGGCGCGAACTGCATTTACCCCATCATTGGCGTTCACGAATACAACTGGAATTTCGTGGGTTCAGACATCGATGAAAAAGCCATTGCGGCTTCACAAAAAATTGTCGACGAGAACGATTCCCTTCAACATAAAATAGAATTGCGTCATCAAAAAAATGCGCACGATATCTTTCACGGAATTATTCTTCCCGAAGAAAAATTCCAGCTAACCGTTTGCAATCCTCCCTTCCACGCTTCACTTCAGGAAGCGCAGCAAGGAAACCTTCGAAAAAACAGAAACCTGAAAAATTCACGAAACGCGAAAGTGCAATTGAATTTCGGTGGACAAGGAACCGAGCTCTGGTGCGAAGGCGGAGAAGAAACCTTCATTGAAAAAATGATTCTTCAAAGCGCAGTCTATGCAAATCAAGTCGAGTGGTTCAGCACACTCGTTTCAAAAGAAAGCACACTCAAAAAAATTCAACTCAAACTCGAATACGTCGATGCCCGCGATATGCGGATTCTTCCGATGAACATCGGAAATAAATCGAGTCGAGTGGTTGCTTGGAAGTATTAACTGCGTTATTGGAAAACCTTCGGTTTTATTCCTACTGCGTAATTGGAACTAAGTAATTCCTATTTCATAATTCCTACTTCGTAATTAGAACTGCGTTGTTGAATGACAGTCGAAGACATTCGCCGCAGGCATTCGTTCAGAGAACATTCGTTGCCCTGCAACATTCGTGCTTGCACATTCGTCGAAGACATTCTAACTCTTCTGCTCAAGCTTTTGCTTTTCATTAAAAGCTTTAAGTTTTGCCAGTGTTTCTGGCAATCTTTTTTTCGCTTCCTGAAATTTTTCGGAAGTGGGAATAGGCGTTGAAATAACCTCTGCAGGGATTGGGGTGCTATTTTGTAATGACGTTTTTTCCATTAGTCTAATTTATTGATTTATTTCCTCAGAATGAATATTGTTAAATACTTTTTATTGGCTTGAAACCTTTCAATTTCATTCTCAGTTTCACCAAGCACCTGAAACTTATCAGCAATGAAATCTAAGTGATGAGAAATGAAAATGCTGTAAAGTCTTGATTTACTCTGAGTATTACCTTGAAAAGAAACTACAGCTTCGGGGTGATTATTCAAAAAATCTAAAACAATTTCACTAATCGTAAAAAACAGCATTGTAAGTTTATTCGGTTGACTTCTATTGGTGTCGGACCATGTTTTTTCTTCGGGTAAATAATCAAAAAGAGCTAAATTGAATAAACACTCTTCGTCAAGCTTATTGAATAAAATACTTTTAATTATCCAACCTGATTTCGTTGGGCAAT
The DNA here is from genome assembly GCA_044354975.1 of Flavobacteriales bacterium. GTDB lineage: Bacteria > Bacteroidota > Bacteroidia > Flavobacteriales_D > Sanyastnellaceae > CAIZGX01. The sequence goes on along the minus strand of JBIKZA010000001.1, from coordinate 59,497 downwards.
TAATAAAGTACCTATCATCAAAATACCAAAAATGGTAAATTTCTTTTCCTTCCATCCAGCAAAAAGAAGAATAAGTCTTGAGGAAGTCAAGAAACGCTTATGCGTTGAATCTTCTGTAATGACTGTTATTGTTGAGATTATTACGCATAACTTTGAAAACCTCCGGCTTTATTCCTCCCGATGGCTATCGGGATTCGTAATTCCTATTTTATGATTATCCAATAACAAAGTTCACTAGCAAATCTTATTTTTGTTCCATGAAAAATCGTTCTCGAAAACTTAACAACCACGTTTTTTTGGAAAAAGAGAATCGCAATCGAGATAGCTTGCGAAATCAATTGGTGAATGAATCGCAGTTGGTATCCGAGTCAAGTAGAGAAATTTTAGAAGAATACGACAGACTCCCTGATTGAAAACCTTCGGCTTTATTCCTCCCGATAGCTATCGGGATGCGTAATTGCGAAAGTCGAAGACCCTCGTTGCTTGCAACCCTCGTCCGAAGGACCCTCGTGAAGAATTCACCCTCGCAATGCTTGTTGCCTTCGCAAAGCCATTCGCCTTCGCAACGCATTCTGTTTGTAAGTTCGCAGAACAATAATTAACCTCATGACCAACAACAGCATCTTCCGTCGCATTCGATTTATTTATGACTTCTCTGATCAGCAGATGATAGACATTTTCGCTTTGACAGATGTTATGGTTACTCGATCCGATGTGAGTGATTGGTTGAAGAAAGAAGATCACGAAGAGTATCTCGATATTAATGATGAGATGCTTTCCATTTTTCTAAACGGATTTATCATTCATAAACGCGGACGAAAAGACGGTCCGTTGCCGGTTCCAGAGAAACGCTTGACGAATAATCTCATCTTCCGAAAGATGCGCATAGCGCTGAATTTAATTGACGAGGATATTATTCAAATCTTGTCGCTTGCCGAAATGAAAATGAGCAAGCACGAACTCAGTGCTTTCTTTCGCAGCCCCACGCAACGACAGTATGTCGAATGCAACAATCAGGTGATTCGCAATTTCTTTCAGGGGTTGGAGAAAATGTCTCCCAACGAAAGAAAGATTTCATAACTTAGTCTCATGGGTAAATTTGTTTTTTCGCTGCTCTTAATTTGCGGCTTAACACTTCCTTTAACCGGGAATTGCCAATGTTGGCAAAGTCTGACCTCTGGTGGTTTTTTCTCATTGGCTATAAAAAATGATGGGACATTGTGGGCATGGGGAAGTAATCAATACGGGCAATTGGGCGATGGAACATTGATCGACAAGTATACCCCTATTCAAATTGGTGTTGGAAACAATTGGGCTAGCATAAGTGCTGGCTATCATCACTCCGTTGCTATTAAAACTGACGGAACGCTTTGGGCATGGGGTCAAAACACCTCGGGACAGCTTGGTGATGGGACGTTGATCAATAAAAACATTCCTGTTCAAATAGGATCAGCAACAAATTGGTTAAATGCAAGCCCTGGATTATATCATAGTTTGGCTCTCACGGTAAATAACGAATTGTGGGCATGGGGCAATAACTTAAGTGGAGAATTAGGAGACGGCACCTTCATAACGAAAACAATCCCGACGCAAATAGGCAATGCCGTAGATTGGTTTAAAATCAACGGAGGGGGTTACCATTCTCTTGCTATAAAAAATGATGGGTCCGTTTGGTCTTGGGGTATAAATTTGGAGGGTCAGCAAGCTATTTCTCCGATCTTTTTTGGACCTGTTAATACTCCAACTCAAATCTTGTCAGGTGTCTGGACCGACATTGCCTCTGGGGTGTTTCATTGTATGGCTGTCAAAAACGACGGGACATTGTGGGCATGGGGAAGTAATCTGTATGGGCAGTTTGGTGACGGTACCAACACGGACAGTTTTATCCCTGTTCAAATTCCCGGGGTATCGAATTGGTCTAAAATAAGTGCCGGTTATCAGCATTCTCTTGGGTTGAGAAACGACGGTAGTATGTGGTCTTGGGGCAGAAACCCAGCGGGTGAGCTCGGAAACGGAACGAACACAGATTCTAACATCCCCGTTAGTCTCGGGGTCGGTAGTTTATGGACTTCTATTAGTGCCAGTTTTTTACGTTCGGTTACTTTAAAAAACGATAATAGCATTTGGGCATGCGGGGCTAATGGGGCGGGGAACCTCGGTAATGGACTTTTGCTAAATTCAAACATACTTAACCTAGTTAATTGTTCGGGTCTCCCATTAACAACCTATGATTCAATTTGCTCTAATACACTTCCTTATTTGTGGAATGGGCAGAATTACCAAAGTTCTGGAGTGTACACATATACAACGCCGCTTAACGTTGTTGACACGCTTTATCTTACCGTCATACTTCCCCAAACAAGTATAGACAGTCTCTCTGCTTGCGACAGTTATACGTGGATAGATGGGGTCACCTACATCACATCTAACAACACCGCTGTATTTGTTACCACAAATAATTTAGGTTGCGACTCTGTAATTCATCTTGATTTGACCCTCAATTTCAGCTCTTCAACAAGTGTAAATGTTTCAACCGCTGTATTCCCATATATATTTAATGGAGACACCCTTTTGTCTCCGGGAATTTATACGTTCACCGAAAAGAGCGCCGACGGTTGCAATCTCATAACAACCTTGACGCTAACGAGCACAATCGAAATTGAAGACGACCCCTCAGCCACCTTCTCCTTGTACCCTAATCCGTTCAATGATAATCTAGCTGTTAATGTCACAATGGGTGACCTAGGCAAGTCTTTTTTCATTCGCGACTCCGCGGGAAGAGCCGTTAAGTCTGGAGTTATTCAAACGCTTAGCAACACATTTGAATTGCAAAACCTGACTGATGGTGTTTATTTTTTCTCAATCGTCTCAAATTCAAACCCCAGGCGTATTGTAAAAATTTCCGATAAATAAGTGTTTTTTCATTCAGCCCTGAACAGAATTACATATTGCCCGAATCAATTCTTGTACAATTGGTAATTCCGGCTTGCTATACGTCTCAATATTTTTCTCTCGATCTGAAGGAGCCATTTTGAAAATGTGATTCATGCCTTCAATTAAAATGTATCGAGAACCTACGGAAGCGGCATGAAGCAATTCAGCGTCTTTCACTTGAACCTGAAGGTCGGTAGTGCCTTGGACAATGACAATCGGAATTTTCAATTTCGAAATTTCAACCGCCGGATCATATTTCATCCAAGACATCATGTAAGGCTGAACAGAGGGGCTAAACAAGCCAAACAACTCTGCCGGTGTGTTTTCAACCAACTTGCCTTCTTTGAGCTTCGAAAGGCCCTCATTCGCTGCGCGGAGAAGTTTCTTCTTTCCTTTCAACTGAACAGCAAGTTGTTCCTTCAATATAACATCAATGGACCTTCCTGCGCCTGCTAGCGAAACAAAAACATCGGCTTGCTCGCAGGCCAGTATTCCAACAAGCGATCCTTCGCTGTGTCCAATAACAATGAGCTTTCCAAAACGAGGATCGGTTTTCAATTGAGCAGACCAAGCCTTCGCATCTTCCACATAATTCTCGAAACGCAATTGTTCTTCGGAGATCATTGCTGAAGCACTCTTCCCAATGCCCCGCTTGTCGTAACGAAGCGATGCAATTCCTTGCGCAGCGAGTTCATGCGCCAAAAGGAGCAATGAATTGTTTTTCATTTGCGCGTTGTTCCCGTTGCGGTCTGTAGGTCCGGAACCCGCTATGATCAAGGCAACCGGAAAGGTTCCCTTCAAGATGGGAACCGTAAGCGTTCCAGATAATTCGCCCGTGGTAGTCTGCAGTGTTTGATCCAATTCGAAATAACCCAAACGATTTTCCAACTGCGCGAACGATCCACTTCCAACTAGAAAAAAAAGAAAAAGAAAAACCCCAACGATTCGAAAATTCTCGAACCAGCGGGGTTTCAATATGTTTAGGTGGGCCGAAGCCAATATTTCTTAGATTATTGTACCGTTCTTTTTTGCTTCGGCTGTGAAACGCTTCTGCATGCTAATCCACAAGTAAATTCCGAAGAACGCACCGCAAATACAAATGATACTGAAGGTGTTTCCAAGTGGCTCCATAACGTTACGGAAGAACCATTGTGAAATGTCTACGATTGGTGCAAGGATAGTTTGTAAGTTCATGATTGAATTATTTTCATGGCGAATTTAAGCAATCCTTTTGAATATGGAACATTTCGCCTCAATTTTGCTGCAATAACAAATCCATGATCCTACGGCAATTTTCAAGCAATCAACCTTACCTTCTGTTTGTATTGCCATTCCTAAACCTTCTGGTTTTCGTGCCGTGCCTTTGCGGATATGTTATTCCTGAGGTGCCGCAGCAGTTTCCCTTCGATATTATTAATCTGGAATGTGTCCTCACTCCTTGGCTGGGTGCAGGTATTGCGTGGGTTGTGATAACCTTGGGTGCCATATTATTCAATTGGGTGTACAACAGACACGAGCTACACAACGGTCCAACCTACGTCCCAGCGCTTGTTTTCTCGAATCTTTTCGTTGTTATTTTCCTTCTCAATCATAGCATTACTTTTCTCTTCGCGCAGATTTTTTTAACCATGGGAGCGAATCGTTTGTTGGAAGTGTACCGACAAAAAACGGCGCTAGACCCGTACTTCCGTGCTGGATTTTGGTTCGGATTAGCTGCGCTTTGTTTCCCGTTGTATCTGACTTTGTTCCCGATGCTGCTTGTTGCAGTAATCTTCACCAGAGGATATAATTTTAGAGAATACATTATGCCCTTGGCTGGATTTGTATTCCCTATCATGTATTGCTTTTCCATGCAGTATTTGTTTATGGATAATTGGAATTTCTATTTGTTCAAGCGCATTATTAGTCTGAATTCGCAAGACAATTGGATGATTCATTCCTACTCGAAATTATCATTCTACGCCCTGTGCGCCTTGTCGTTACTGCTCTCTATGCTGTCTCTTATTGCTTCCGGCGACCGAAACACCAACAAAAACCGAAACTCGAAATGGATCATTGTCTTCATGTGCTTCGCCATGCTTGGTTCGGTAACAGCTGGATGGCTATTCTTGAATCAGCTTATTATTGAAGGGGTTGGACTCGGACTTATTTTATGTCTTTCCTACTGGTATTCCAATTATCGCGTCTCGCTTTTCGCTCCAGCATTCTTTTACATCTCAGTGGCTATAAGCCTTTGGATATTGATTGAACAAACACAACTCATTCCTGTGTTTCAGTGGTGAAAAGTTTAGCTTACTTTTGCAAAAATTCTCTTCTATGAAATTTGGTGTCGTAGTTTTTCCAGGTAGCAATTGTGATGAAGATTTGGTGTATTCCATGTCGCACATCATGGGACAAGAAGTGGTAAAACTTTGGCACAAAGACCGCGACCTTCAAGGTTGCGATTTCGTGTTTGTTCCTGGCGGATTCAGCTACGGCGATTACCTACGCAGCGGAGCCATTGCGCGCTTTTCTCCAATTATGGAAGAAGTAGTAGCACACGCAAATCGCGGTGGATATGTGATGGGAATTTGCAACGGATTTCAAATTTTAACGGAAGCGAAATTGCTTCCAGGAGCCTTGTTGCACAACACTACTAGAAAATTTATTTGTAAAAATGTTCACTTAAAAGCGGCTTCAACCAGCGCGGTTTTAACCGCCGGATTGGATCGCGAAAAAGCATTTCAAATTCCAATTGCTCACGGAGAAGGAAACTTCTTTGCTCCAGCCGATGTGTTGAAGCAAATCGAAGACAATGATCAAGTGTTATTCCGCTATTGCTCTGCAGACGGTGTGGTAAATGAAGACTTCAATCCGAATGGCTCGTTGAACAACATCGCGGGTATTTGCAATGCAGGTAAAAATGTGTTTGGAATGATGCCTCACCCGGAGCGTGCAGCCGATTTCGAATTGGAAAACACCGACGGAAGAGAAATCTTCGAAGCACTTCTCGAAAGAATTTAATAGTCCTATCTTTGCAGCCGTTATGGCACAAGAAGACAAATTAAAAGCGGTAATCTCGCACGCAAAGGAATACGGATTTGTATTTCCTTCCTCTGAAATTTACGATGGCCTTTCGGCTGCCTACGACTACGGTCAGTTGGGTGTTGAAATGAAAAACAACATCAAGAACTACTGGTGGACCGCTATGACGCGCATGCACCAGAACATTGTGGGAATTGATGCTTCGATCTTCATGCATCCGACCACATGGAAAGCAAGCGGACACGTAGATGCTTTCAACGATCCGTTGATTGACAACAAAGACAGTAAGAAACGCTACCGTGCAGACGTGTTGTTGGAAGACTACATGGCGAAAAGCGAAGCGAAAATCACCAAAGAAATAGAGAAAGCGAAAAGTCGTTTTGGCGATGCATTCGACGAAGAGCAATTCCGTGCAACGAATCCGAATGTACTTCGTGCACAAGAGAAAATAGATGCTGTGAAAACGCGCATGAAAGTGGCGTTGGAAGCGAGTGATTTAGAAGGATTGAAGCAATTGATTGAAGACTGTGAAATTGCAGATCCAGAGACTGGATCGCGCAACTGGACAGATGTTCGTCAGTTTAACCTCATGTTCAAAACAGAACTCGGTGCAGTTAGCGGCGAAGCTGGAATTATTTATTTACGTCCGGAAACAGCGCAAGGAATTTTCGTGAATTTCTTGAACGTTCAAAAGACGGGAAGAATGAAACTTCCATTCGGAATTGCACAAATTGGAAAAGCATTTCGCAATGAAATTATTGCACGTCAGTTTATTTTCCGCATGCGTGAATTCGAACAAATGGAAATGCAATATTTTGTGAAGCCGGGTACTGAAATGGAGTGGTACAACTACTGGAAGAACGAGCGTATTAAATGGCACAATGCTCTAGGGTTGGGTGAAGGAAATTACAAGTTCCACGACCACTTGAAGCTGGCGCACTACGCCAATGCGGCTTGCGACATTGAGTTCAACTTCCCAATGGGATTCAAAGAGTTGGAAGGAATACATTCTCGTACTGATTTCGATTTGAAAAAACACGAAGAATTCAGTGGGAAGAAATTGCGTTATTTCGATCCGGAAACGAACGAGAGTTTTGTTCCGTATGTCATTGAAACCTCTATCGGATTAGACCGCATGTTCTTGGCTGTTTTGTCGAGTTCATTTGTGGAAGAGAAGTTGGAAGATGGAAGTGAGCGCACGGTTCTTCGCATTCCAGCGGCCTTGGCACCTGTGAAAGTGGCGGTATTGCCATTGGTGAAGAAAGACGGGCTTCCTGAAAAAGCAAAAGAAATTGTAGATCTATTGAAGTTAGACTTCAACTTGCAATACGACGACAAAGACGCCATTGGTCGCAGATACAGAAGACAAGACGCCATTGGAACTCCTATTTGTGTAACGGTAGACAACGAAACCTTGGAAGACAACTGCGTTACCATTCGTCACAGAGACAGCATGCAACAGGAGCGTATTCCAATTGCAGACTTGCATGAAGCGGTTAGGAAGGTTGTGGCGTTGAATCAGTACTTCTGAATCTGACTTCGTCAGATCAATTCTTCGAATCAATCGCGTTGCGATCAATCGTTCCGATTACTCCGTAGGATTGATTGCAGAGCAATTGATCACGCAGTGATTGATCTGACCAAGTCAGATTGATCATCGAAGATGATTGATCACAAAGTGATTGAAGCCAGTACGGTTGATATCAACTCCATCTTACTCATTCCAATAACCGCGGCTTGCTGAGGAATAATAGAGGCTGCGCTGAAACCAGGTACGGTGTTCACTTCAATTACAGAAGGTTCTTCGTCGGGTAACAAGAAGTCTACGCGGATCATTCCGCCACAATTTAAATCGGTGTAAATACGAGCAGACAATTCCTGAACACGCGCGTAGTGAAATTCACTAATTGGAGCGGGAGTAATCTCCTTGCTCTTCCCTTCGTACTTCGCTTGATAATCGAAAAACTCCGTCTCGCTTACAATCTCTGTAACAGGCAAGGCCGTTGGCTTTCCATTCATAACAATAACGCCACAAGTGACTTCCCTTCCAGATATAAATTCTTCCACAATAATGTCTTCGTCTTCATTTCTTGCGCGAGAAATAGCCTCCATAATTCCGCCCTCTTCATTCACGCGCGAAGTGCCAATGGAGCTTCCACCACAATTCGGTTTGACGAAACAAGGCAAACCCACTTTCGCAACCACTTCCGCTGCTGTAATTTCTTCTTCCTTGCGAATAACAATTGAACGCGCAACGCGATAACCCATAGCACCTAATGTACGTGTAGTCGCTTTCTTATTGAACGTTAACGCCATGTTCAAGACATCGCCTGTCGTGTATTTTATTCCAATCGTATCGAAATATCCTTGCAGCAATCCATTCTCTCCTGGTGTACCATGAACAATCATGAACACCCCGTCGAACGTGGTTTTCGTTCCATCTACAACTATTGAAAAATCATTGCGATCAACTGCAACTTCCGTTTCGTTCACCAACGCATACCAACGCTTTTCTTCAATCACAATCTGCGTGGGCTCGAACTTCGAACGATCAATATTCTCCATCACCATCTTCGCGCTGCGCATAGAAACAACTGACTCGCCACTATACCCCCCACAAACCACTGCAATATTTTTCATGCGTTTTTGTTTTTACAAAGATGACAATCTCCTTAACTTTCCAAAAATTATTTGTCGTGAAAAAATCAATTCTTTTTTCTTTCGTAGTAATAGCAGGCTCTTTGGCTGCTTCAGCTCAACAATTCACCGTGGTGAAAGACAATGCGCACGGTAGCGTTGAAAACCAATGTCAGACCAGTACTTGCTGGAGCTTCGCTACCACTTCCTTCATAGAATCTGAATTGATTCGCAAAGGAAATAAGGCTGTTGATCTTTCTGAAATGTACAACGTGAGAATGACGTATCCGAAAAAAGCAGAGAGCTACGTGCGTTTTCAAGGCAAACAACAATTCGGTCCAGGCGGATTGAGTCATGACGTTATTGCAATCATTGAAGAATATGGCATTGTTCCCGAAGAAGCGTATTCAGGATTTGTGAATGGAAGTAAGGAATATGATCATTCGGCTTTAGACGAAAAACTTTTAGCCGTAGTTAATGACGCTGTGCAATCTCCAACCGGTGGATACCAAGAAAATGTAAATAACATGTTAGATGGCGAGATAGGAGTCGTTCCAGCGGAATTCAAATACAATGGGGCCTCATATACGCCCGCTTCTTTTCGCGACGCTATGAAGATCAATGCGAAAGAATATGTGTGCCTGACTTCATTTTCACACCATCCTTTTTATTCTTCTTTCGTATTGGAAGTTCCAGACAACTGGGCGAAGAGAGCGTATTACAACCTTCCGCTCGACGAATTTCAACGTGTTGCAGATTTCGCTTTAAGCAAAGGATTCACTGTTGCTTGGGACGCAGACGTTAGTGAAAAAACATTTGATGCGAGAAAGGGATTCGCTTTTGTTGAATCGTTTCAAAACGAACCTAAGATTGATCAAACTAAAAGACAAGAAGCGTTTGATAGTTTCGAAACAACAGACGATCACCTCATGCACATTACAGGAACTGGCAAAGACGAAAAAGGAAATGCCTACTACTTAGTGAAAAACTCATGGGGTACTGAAGGTCTTGCCAATGGCGGATTTCAATACATTTCAGTTCCTTACTTCCGTTACAAAACGGTTTGCATGATTGTTCACAAAGATGCAATTCCAAAAGAAATTGCTGTGAAATTGGGAATGTAATTTATTTCCTTGGACCTAACGGAATAAGTATTCCTCCACGAATGACGAGCGGTCCGTAAGGCGACCGCTCTTCTTCTGTAAAGTCGTACATAATCTGAAAGTACGTACCTAATCCGTGTCCTATCCCCTGCGATATTCCACCTCCGGCCAATACCAGAGGAAAGGTTTCTCTTTGCATTCCTCCAAAGGAATAAGTAGGTGCGTTCACTTGATTAATCTCTGCGCAAGCAAATAAGCCATTGAACAATCCAAATCGTGCCCAAGCAATGCCAGCGTATATCTGCTCTTCGTAAAGACGTGTTTTGTAATAGGTGTAATTGAATCCAACTCCTGCAGAAAGTCTCTCCGTAACTCTATATCCAACAAGTGGTGTTAAGGCCCCATAGAACATACCTGATCCATTCGAAGAGCTTAATCCAAGGCCCAATGACCCACCAACAACTGTGCGCTCTCTGTTCGTGAGATCATTCATATTTTCCTTCTGACTATCATTCGAAGGAAGCGCATTCACGTAGTCGTCGGGCTGGGCAATGCCATTCAACCCGAACAACAAAAAACTACAGAAAAGAAAGACTCTCATTAGCGAATGAATGAAACCACTGAAAGATGCGTTCCTGCCCAAACTTGAACGAAGTAGATTCCGCTTTCGGAAGGGAGTTCTGTAATAACCAGCTGATGATTTCCTTGTGGAAAAGTTTGATGAATAACCTCATTCACCAATCTTCCGTTCACATCGAACACACGAACATTTACATCTATAGCTTGTGGCAAATCGAAGCCAACGGTATACATGTCTTTTACTTCCGTTGGATATCCGTAGGCTTGAAATTCAGAAGTATTTCCTTCAACAACAAACGATGGATTGAATCCTACAAATTTCACCACGTTGTTGCCTGTACATGGAATTGCAAGCGTGTCAATTTCTTCCGCATAACAAATGTCTGCCGCGCTTGAAACTCCGCCTGCAACAGTCACTGTAGACGTTGTAGTAAAGTCGTTAGAGAACTTCGTAATCGCATTCGGAGACCAAGAACTCACGTAATAATTACCGTATGAATCGTGATCAACTCCGTCGCAATTGCCGAGGTTAGTTGTCGTGATAACAGATAGCGTATACGTTGCAAGATCTATCGCTTTAATGGAGGCGTTAGCGCCCCAACTCACCATAACCAATCTGTTGTTTGCCGCGTCGTAGGTTAATCCGTTTGGAGTGCTGGTTGTATTCGCAACAACAATTGAACTTGAAGGAGCAGCAAGATTTGCAACATTCACTTCGTGAATTTTCTTCGCCGAAAAGTCAGACACCCACAATTTGTCGGTACCGTTACTTGCCATTCCGTTTAAAAATGTAGTACCTGAGAGAGTAATGGTCATAACCTGCGCGCCAGTGGTCACATCGTAACCCTTCACTGCGCTTCCAACAATAGAAAATAAAACCCCGTTCATGACTTCCATGCCGTAGTTCGATTTAGCCGCGCCCAATGTGCCCTGTGGAATAGCATCGCTGTGCATGCGCACAACGTTGTTTCCATTTCCCACTAAAAAGATCTGATTAGTCGGGTCGTATTCAACTCCTTCAATGCCGGTTAACGATTGAGCTTGTGTTAGACTAGCACTTAAGGCTAAAACAAAAAATAGAATTTTTTTCATGTTGAAGTTTATATGAGCGGCAATTTACACATGTAAATCTATATCCGCGAAAGAAATTCTATCTTTGAAAAATGAATCACACGATAGACCTAACCACTAAACTCGGAATTTTAGGTGGTGGACAATTAGGAAGAATGCTTATTCAAGAAGCCGTTAACTTCAATATTCATATCTCTGTTTTAGACCCTTCTTCAAATGCACCTTGCGCTGACCTTGCGAATAATTTCGTTGTTGGAAATTTTAACGACTATCAAACCGTACTCGATTTCGGAAAAACAGTTGATGTTCTGACCATTGAAATTGAACACGTGAACATTGAAGCTCTCGAAGAATTGGAAAGACTTGGAAAGAAAGTTTTCCCAACACCACAAGCCCTTCGCATCATTCAAGACAAAGGTCTTCAAAAACAATTTTACACAGCGAACAACATTCCGACGGCTCCTTTCCACCTGATCGCTAATACAGAAGATGCGATGTTGTTTAAAGATGAGGGATCGTTCATGCAGAAGCTTCGCAAAGGCGGATACGACGGCAAAGGAGTAACTCCACTTCGCACGGTAGCGGAATTCAAATCGGCCTTCAATGCGCCCAGCGTATTGGAAGAATTCGTTCCATTCGTAAAAGAACTGGCTGTTATTGTTGCTCGAAATGAAAGCGGAGAACTGGCTACTTTTCCTTTGGTGGAAATGGAATTCAATCCGGAAGCCAACTTAGTAGAATTCATTTTCTCTCCTGCCAACGTGAACGTTGAAATAGAAATCAACGCGAAAAAAATCGCAACCGAGATTGCCAACAAACTCGAACACGTGGGTTTATTAGCCATTGAATTATTCCTCACCGAAGATGGAAATTTATTGGTGAATGAAATCGCTCCTCGTCCGCACAACAGCGGCCACCACACCATTGAAGCATGCTTCGTTTCGCAATACGGTATGCATCTTCGTGCGATCTTGAACATGCCGTTAGGCAGCACAGGACTTCGCACTCCAGCTGTTATGATTAACCTCTTGGGTGAAAAAGGATTTGAAGGAAAAGCGCGCTACGAAAACATAGAAGACGTCCTTCACACCGAAGGTGCTTATATTCATTTATATGGAAAGGAAGACACCAAACCCTTCCGTAAAATGGGACACATTACGGTGTGCAACACGAATCTAGAAGACGCGAAGGATATTGCCAGACGATTCTTGAAAGAAGTAAGGGTTGTATCCTAGATACTTCGTAAGATGTTTCACAAGATGCTATGCAAGATTTTTCAAAAGGTAATTTTTGCGAAGTATCTTTCCTCCGGAATCTTGTGCAACATCTTTCCAACGGAATCTTGTGCAACATCTTTCCAACGGAATCTTGCAAAGCATCTACGCTCTGCGTCAGGGTTCCACCCAATCGCCATATTCCTTGATGAGTGAAATAAGCTCATCGACAGCTTCCGCTTCGTCAATGTTCTTCTTCACCACATTCTTTTCTTTGTAAAGTGTAATCTTTCCTACACCTGTTCCAACATAACCGTAATCGGCATCTGCCATTTCTCCCGGACCGTTCACAATACATCCCATAATTCCAATCTTCACGCCCTTCAAATGCGAAGTGCGCGAACGAATTTTCGCCGTGGTTTCTTGAAGGTCGAACAATGTTCTTCCGCAACTTGGACAAGAAATATATTCAGTTCTTGAAATACGCGTGCGCGTTGCTTGAAGAATTCCAAATGCAATCGCATTCGATTTCGCCAAAGAAGATTGACTGCTTGAAATAAGAACTCCATCGCCTAATCCATCTAGCAACAAGGCTCCTACGTCGGTTGAAGAATAAAGTGTGTATGCTTCTTCTTCGATGTTGTAGGTGGAAGAAAGAACTACGGGACAATTCACTCCGTGATTCATCAATTTGAAAATAGCTGTTCTTCTATGCTGCACAACATACTCATGCGAAGACTTCAACAACAACACAACCGTTGAATCTGCCTTCAACACAGATAAAAATTCTTCTGTTAAATTTTCCAATTCTACTTCAACAAAATTCAACTCACCCGAACGTTCATTCGGTTGGATGTATTCGCTTGCAAATAAAACTGGATAATGACGGTCTCTATTTTTATGTTGAAGCCATGTTGCGTGTTCCATGACAACACCAAGGGTTCCGGGAATTTCAAAATTTACCGTGTTCTTTCCAACAAACAAATAATCACAAGCCGAATCAGACAAATTCCACTTGTCCATATCTATTGAATAGGCATATCCCACTGCGAATAGTGAAGCCGCAGTAATCGACTCGCGGTTCGAATAATCTGCAAATACACGCGGGACATTCTTTCCCCCAATATTTAAAACTTCGTGTGTGTATCTTCTTGAATAAGAGAAAAAATCAATTGGAATTTCTTCCGCCGGAATATGTAATCCCAGAGTTCTATTCGCGTAACGATCGACCAGTAATTTCGCTACAGGCATTTCTGCTTCCGGCGCTTCGGTCAATGAAACACGAACGGTATCGCCAATGCCGTCTTCCAACAAAGTGCCAATTCCAATAGCAGATTTAATTCTTCCATCTTCTCCATCGCCCGCCTCTGTTACTCCTAAGTGCAATGGAAAAACTTCGCCCGCTTCCAAAAGTGTTTGAACCAACAAACGATAGGCTTGCACCATCACTTGCGGATTAGACGCTTTCATGGAAATAACCAAATTCTTGTAATTGCAATCGAGACAAATGCGGATGAACTCCATGGCAGATTCCACCATGCCTTCAGGGGTGTCACCATAGCGACTAAGAATGCGATCTGAAAGCGAACCGTGGTTCGTTCCAATGCGCATCGCTGTTCCGTGTTCTTTGCAAATTTCCACAAGTGGAATGAATCGGTCGCGAATGCGTTTCAATTCAGCAGCGTAAGATTCATCTGTGTAAACAATTTCCTCAAACTTCTTTTTATCTGCGTAGTTCCCCGGGTTCACACGAACCTTCTCTACAATGCGCGCTGCAATCTCTGCGGCGTTCGGAGTGAAGTGAATGTCGGCAACCAGCGGAATGTTAAAACCCGCTTTTTGAAGTTCTTCGCGAATGTTGCGAAGATTTTCAGCCTCGTTTTTACTTGGAGCTGTAATACGCACCAACTCACAACCGGCTTCAATCATGCGAATACTCTCGGCAACGGTTGCTTCGGTATTCATGGTGTCGGCCGTGGTCATTGACTGCACACGAATGGGCGCGTCGCCGCCCATGGTTAATTCACCAATGGTTACTGAGCTCGTTTTAATGCGCTTGTACCCAAATAAATCTTCGCAGAATGGTTTCATTTACTCCGTAAGCTTACTCATTTCTTCGTTCATCTGATCCTCTAACGCTTTTGTTAAAGAGTCAGCATCGCTTTCCAACTTATTGAAAGAATCTTCCAATTCCTTGGTTAAAATATCTATGTATTTACCGTCTTTGATGCACTCTTTTGTCTGGTCGTTTACATCGCTTGGTTTGTAATCTGCCTTCGGAAATTTCTCTGATATTTTCGCTGAAACGCAGTCACAAATTTTCACACCGTCCTCTTTCGAATAAAGACTACCCACCGTTTTTCCGCATTCAGATTTAACCTCTGCGCGTTTCTCGTCGTTCCATCCGCCGCACGATGCGAGACCTAATGCGATTGCAGCGAACAATATTAATTTTTTCATATTGAAATATTTAGTTTAAAAGTTTACTCTACTATTTAAAAACACGTTCATTGGCAGATTTGTTCTTATTGGCCAATTGCCCGCATGCCGCGTCAATATCTTTCCCTCTAGAGCGACGCACATTAACAATCATGTTCTTGCTTTCCAAGAACTTCGCAAAAGCCTCTACACGCTCAGGACTGGCCTGTTGAAACTCTCCGTCATCAATCGGATTGTATTCAATTATATTTATTTTAACTGGAAGCTGCTTGCAAAATTCGGCCAACTCCTTTGCGTCTTGGATCGTATCATTAAAGTCTTTGAAAATAATGTACTCAAACGTTATTCGCGTTCCTGTTGCTTCGTGGAAATACTTCAAAGCCTCAGACAAGGCGTCCAAGTTATTCGAATCGTTAATTTCCATGATCTTGCTGCGCTTCACGTCATTCGCTGCGTGCAGCGAAAGCGCTAGGTTAAACTTAACCTTATCGTCACCAAGCTTTTTAATCATCTTAGCAATCCCCGCTGTGCTAACGGTAATGCGCTGTGGCGACATGCCCAGTCCTTCCGGACTGGTGATCCATTGAATGGATCGCATCATGTTGTTGTAGTTGAGCAAGGGCTCTCCCATGCCCATATACACAATGTTTGTAAGCGGAGTCTTGTATCGCGTAAGCGCCTCGTTGCGCAAATAATTCACCTGATCGAAAATCTCTCCGCCTGTTAAATTGCGCAACATTTTCAGTCTTCCAGTAGCGCAGAACTTACACGCCAAGCTACAACCCACTTGCGAGGAGATGCAAGCTGTCATGCGCTTTGTTGAAGGAATTAACACCCCTTCTACAACCTTGTCTCCGTCTACTTTAAACGCACATTTAATGGTCTTGTCAGCACTTATTTGTTGCTCATGCAAGACGGCTTTAGATAAGTAGTACTTCCCATCGAGTACCTCACGTAATTCTTTGGGCAAATTCTGCATGTCAGAAATACTTGCAGCACCTCGCTGCCACATCCATTCCCGAATCTGCTTCGCACGAAACGAAGGAGCGCCAAGTGTTTTCAACTCGGACATTAGCTCTTCCGAACTCAATTCTCGCAAATCCTTTTTTGTATTCATGCCGTGCAAAGATAGATAGCTTACATTTGAATCACATTGTCTTTTCATGAAGCGACTGATTTTTATATTCATCTTTTTCCCTGCGATAATCTGTTTCGGACAAACTGATAGTCTTGACGTTGTTCTACCCCCCGATACAGTCATGCCTTTTCCGGAAATTAACATCGAAGACTTCGAAATGGCTCCCATGCAAATTCTTGAAGACGATTACAACTCCGAGGACTATATCCGATACATGTGTTTCTTCACTGGTATTGATTTCGGCTTGGTATCATTTCAAAACACAACGTTTCCAATACAGCCAAAGCAATCGTTCGCTGTACGTTTGAATCTGGTGGAATATAAAAAGCAGTTGTTCGAAAATAGATTTGGTTTTTTCTCGGGAATTTCATTGGGCTACCAGCAGATTGGCTTTCAAGACAATTTCACATTTATTAATCGAGATGGCCAAATACTTATTCAGTCAGATAGCCTCGATTACGTGAAGAACCAACTTCGTTCTTTTTCGGTTTCTGTTCCAATTATGTTTGAAATAAATAGCAAGAACTCCTTCAAGAAAAATGTGCATGTTGCATTTGGTGTGCAAGAGAACTACCGCTACGCGAACAGCACGTATCAAATGCATAAGACCAGTGAAGCCACCATCATTCGAAAAAACAGCGAGGACATTTCTGTCAATAGATTCAACATGGAAGCGTGCGTACGTGTTGGGTTTCAGAATCTAACTTTTTTCGCTTCGCGATCTTTAACTCCACTTTTCAATCCGAATAAATTTCAAACTGAAATTTATCCAATGACCATTGGGCTATGTATAATTCCAGCCAATACCAAACCCAGCGATTCAGAAAATTTCGATTTTTAAAAACATGACTCTACGCTCACGCATATACGTTTCGCTTTTTTCTGTCATTGTCATCTCGTTTGTAGCAACGGGCATTGTCGCGTGGCTCGACCACTCCGAACATGATATTACCTTCAACGAAGAGCGTATTGCTGAAAAAGAAAAATCTATACGCGCATCACTCGAATACCTCCTTATTCAAAACGGTGGATACATCGATCCCGATTCCATAAACCAGCTTCTAGGCGACAAGGTCTGTGAGCTTTCTGAGGTAAATAATCTTTTTATTACAATCTATCATTTAGACGGAAGGTATCGCCTTTCAATGAATACAGATACCGCGGATTTTAAAAAAATTCCAATGCAGTTGAGCGCTGAACTCACCAAACGAATTACAACCGAAACAAAAGAGAAAGCCATTATCCTTCCGTCAGAAACAAATTCCTCTCAAAATTTAGCCTATTGGTGCTTCCGCGATGATTACGGAAGACCTTTAGCCCTAGTGGGAATGCTTTACGAAAAGAAAGAAGTTGAAAAAGCGAAGCTATGGAACTTCATGAGAGAAATTGGGACAACGTACATTGTGCTATTCATTCTAGCAGCAGCCATTGCGTTCCTTATAACACGAGATTTCACAAAATCACTAAGCAAATTAAGTGAGAGCATCAATCATTTGAAACTCGGAAAAAAGAATGAGACGTTAGAGTGGAAAAGCAACGATGAAATCGGACAACTTATTCAAGAATACAACAGCATGTTGTTTCAGTTGGAAGCTAGCGCCGATAAGCTAGCGCAGCAGGAGCGTGAAACAGCTTGGCGCGAAATGGCGCAGCAAGTAGCACATGAGATTAAAAATCCGCTTACGCCCATGAAGCTACGCATGCAGCATCTGCAGCGGTCTTGGCAAGACAATCCAGAAGAATTTCAAACACGCTTGAACGAATTCGTGCAGAGCATGACCGATCAAATAGATACGCTTTCTCACATTGCGCAAGAGTTTTCAAACTTTGCAAAAATGCCTCAATCGAAGAACGAACGATTGAATCTTCAAGACATCGTGAAGTCGGTTCTATCAACATTTGAAAATGAAAACCAAACGATTTCCTTTTATCAAAACACACACGACACTGCTTTCATCTTTGGAGATAAATCGCACGTGATTCGTGTATTGAACAACCTCCTAACAAACGCTATTCAGTCAATTTCTACCGATCGGGAAAAGAACATTTCTCTCGGATTGCACATTTCAAAAAATCACGTCACCATTAAAATAAGCGATAACGGCAGTGGAATTTCGCCTGAAATTTCGAAGCGTATTTTCATGCCGAATTTCACTACGCGCAGCACCGGCAGTGGACTTGGATTGGCAATGGTAAAGAGTATCGTTACACAAATGAACGGGAAGGTCGCATTCCGAACGCAGGTTGGTAAAGGAAGTTCCTTCTTCGTTATTCTTCCGCTAGATCAAAAAGCATAGGTCTACTCGGAGCAGCATCGTTAGCGAAATTTGAAACTTGCAAATTCAACAGATAAGTCCCATCTGCAATTTCATTTGGAACGTAAATCAACTCTGTAATGGTTTTCTGAAAGTTCGGCTCTGCCGGAACATTCCAAAACAAATGATGTGCCTCCAACGCTCCGCCATCTTCCTCGCGATCTACACTGGGCAAGTCAATGAGCAAATGCTGAACACCCGCATCAACAATACGCTGCATAGCTCCAATTGTTAAATAAGGAAAATTCGTACCTGAGTATTGTCTCTGCACTTTCGAATGATCATTCGGTTTTGTGCGAATAATAAGCGCTTCAACTTTCAAATCAAAACCCTCCAGACTTTGCTCGTTAACTACCCAATCCCCTTGCGAAGCATCTTGTGAAACATCTTTCGTAGAATCTTGCATAGCATCTTGTTTCATCAACTCCACCGTTATCAGCTTCGCCATAAAATGCGAAGACCCAATGCTATTCACCACGGGGAAATCCGTATCAATGATATGTCCCACATTCTCCGTGTGCGTGCCGTGTCCATGTGGATTAAAATACACATCACGAAAATTCACTGCCCCTCCTTCGGCTACAGAACCCAAGAATTGTTCAGTGCGCACGGGTTCAATGCGCATAGGCGCTACGTACCAAGCGCGCGGACCATTTGGATTCATAGAAATGCTAAGGTCCATTCCTTTTTCGGTTTGAAATGAATAGCGTCGCCCGTCTTTTTCCAGCGTTAGTTTCATGTTACAAGATTAAATAAATAATGTTGAAATAATGTGGTCGGAAATGAGCCATCCCTTCGGCGTAAGTCGAAATCCAACTTCGTTCATTTCTGCATTTCCTCCTTCCACATACTTGAAAAAATTCCGTTCGTTCTCTTTCCTCCAATCGTCGGGAAAATCTTTCCATTCAATTCCTTCGCATGTTCGAAGTCCGACCATGATTCGTTCGTTCGAACAATCCACCTCAGTAAGCTCTTCCACCTCGAAAAATTCTTTTTTCAATTCTATCAATCGAATGTACTGCGCGTTATTCGAAATGTTCCAGCGACGTTTTCCTTCCGAAAAAGAATGTGCCGAAGGCCCGAAACCGACATAGGAAATGCCTTTCCAGTAATTCCCGTTATGAACAGAGCGAAAGCCTGGCTTCGCGTAATTCGAAAGCTCGTAATGCTCGTATCCGAGAAGCTTCGCAGTTTCATGCAAATACAAAAAACTCTTTTCAACCTCTTCGTCTTTCTGCGGCTCTAGCATTCCTTTTTTCTGCCGAGCGCCGAATACCGTTTTCTCTTCAATCGTAAGCGCATAGGCACTGAAATGCGGAATTTCCAACTGAAGCAATTGCTCCACATTCGACTGCCATTGGGAAAACGTTGCAATGGGAATTCCAAAAATAAGATCTGCCGTAATGTTAGTGATTCCTGCGTCTTGCGCGCGTTTGATCGCGGCTTCCGCTTGAGCACCGGTGTGCTTGCGGTTCATGTATTCGAGGTGCTCGTTATAAAAAGATTGAACTCCTATGCTCAGCCTGTTTATTCCAAGACGCTGAAGCATCCGCAAATATTCAGGTGTAAGGTCTTCCGGATTGGCTTCCAACGTAATTTCTTTCGCCGAAGACATCCCTTCGCCCAAGCTTTCTAACATTCTTCCGAGCTGCGATTCAGTAAGCAGCGAAGGAGTTCCTCCGCCAAAATAGATGGTGCTTATTTCATGCTGCACAAACTCTTCTTTGCGAAGCGCCATTTCCTTCAACATAGCTACTACCAAATCTTCTTGCGCATCAAGCTTCGTTGAAAAATGAAAATCGCAATAGTGACAGGCATGCCTGCAGAACGGAATATGAAAATAGACACCCATCATCTGCGCGAATTTAGTTAGCTTCGCGTACGTAAGACGAATAAGAAATGAAGGCCACTGTAAATAATGCTCCCGCATTCGAAGTTTCTTCGAACATAAACAGTAAAACCGTTTTGTTAAACGACCAATCACTGCCGCTAGACCTCCTGCAAAATGGGGCTCATCTGCATTTCGTTTGGAAGGGAAAAAGCGTGAACGTAGAGGTTATCTCTCTTTCCAAGGAAGAGAAAAAAGTTGTGTTGAAGGTCAACAATAAAACAACGGAGGTTAGGTTAGAAGAGCCGTTAGACGCTTTGTTGAATTCCCTGGGATTCTCTTCCGTGAACAACGCAAAAATTAAACAAGTGAAATCTCCAATGCCAGGACTTGTGCTTTCAATAAGTGCAGAAATCGGAAAGGAAATAAAAAAAGACGAGCCTCTGTTAATTCTAGAAGCCATGAAAATGGAGAACGTTATCAAGAGTCCAACCGACGGTATAGTCAAAAGCATTTCAGTGAATGCAGGTCAGGCCGTTGAAAAAGGATCGGTCATGATTACTTTTGAATAGTCAAATGAAACAGCTGTTTTTAAGCATAACTCTATTGTTCGTCGCCTTGCAGGCCATGGCTCAACCGTGTGCCTCTGTCGAAAACAATGTGTTATGCGCCGATGCGCCTGTTACGACCAACCAATTGGTTTCGGCTCCATTCAACACGGGTTGTTTTAGTTATTCAATGACAAATTTTTACAGCTTTCATACTGGAACCACTCCAAATGGTGTCCTTGAAGCGGCATTACTGCTGCAGGATTGCGATGATTTTTCTGGGAACAACACCATGGGGCTTGTGGTTGCTGAACTAATTCCTTCTTCAGACCCGTGCTTGCCAGCGTCGTACAACATTATTAGTCCGTGTTTCTCCACAGATTCGAGTGAAGTTTTTTTCGTGGGTGGATTGCTCCCTGATCACGACTATGTAATTCTAGTTGGTTCAGATCACGACCCTCTTTTCGGAATTTGTTCATACGATTTATTCATTGGGGGAACTGTGGTAGATATAGCCGCAGGAACATTTCCTTATGAAATTGTTTTGGGCGAATCCACTTCAGCCATAGCGCAAGGTGGAAGCCCGGGAACAACTTACACTTGGGATCCCATGCCGGAATTCAACGAGATAACCAGCGATTCAACCATGACCTTTTATCCAACTGAAGAGGGGCAAACGATCTCCATTTCCGCGGTTGGAACCATCGGAGACTGCACCGTGAACGCTCCTATTTTCGTCAATATTCTATCTCCAATTTCAATTTACAACGCACTTACTCCGAATGACGATAACATAGACGACACGTGGACAATCGGCGGAATTGACCGACCCGTTTTCGAAGCCGCTGTGGTAAGTGTTTTCGATAGATGGGGACAACAAGTATTTAAATCGCTCGGATATCGCACGCCGTGGGACGGCACAAACAACGGAAAGTATTTACCTACTGGTGCGTACTACTATGTCATTGAATTGAATACCTACAACTTGTACATACCACCGTATGTCGGAATCGTTTCCATATTAAGATGAAAAAGATCCTGACCATACTCGCCCTTTTGTGGATCTTCAGTTCCAATGTGCAAGCACAACAGCTTCCGCATTACACGAATTTCACGTACAACTATTTAAATTACAATCCCGCTGTAACCGGAAGCACGCCATGCTTGGAGGCTCGTGTAGGATACCGCAAGCAGTGGACGGGATTTCAGGGTGCACCAACAACAGGGTATGTAAACGTTCATAACAAATTCGGGCAACGCAGATACAATTTTCACGGACTCGGTGTTATGGTGGAAAACGATTTCTACGGACCGTTCGGTACCACTTCACTCGTAGCTAACTACGCCTACCATATGAAATTAACGAAGGGCTACTCCTTGTCTTCAGGAATTGGTGTGGGCTTTACGCAATACCGCCTTGGTTTAGGTGGAATTTCAATGCCCGATATTGAAATAGATCCGGTGATTGGAAACTCTCTGGGAAGCATCGTAGCCCCTACGGTAAATTTCGGATTGTGGCTTTACCGCAAAGACCGTTTCTTCGGTCTGTCTGTTAGACAACTTACACAACCCAAAGTAAAAGGACTTCCAGACACACAGATGAGAAGGCACTTTACTTTAGCCTATGGAAAAGCCATACAGCTGAACGATAACTTTACCTTCAAACCCGCCGCGTTGTTGAATTATGTTGGGAGAAGCAAACCATCATTAGAGGGACAGGCGATGCTTGATTACAAAAAAATAATTGCAATTGGAATAGCAGGTAGAACCGGTCACGGCGGATCTGCCCTTGTGAAATTAGATGCGCTTCCCTATTTAACCATTGCATACGCATACGACATTACAGCAAATCGCTTGCGCTACGCCGCTACCAACTCGCACGAGATAACCCTTGGGTTCAGAGCGTGTGGACTCAAAGAACGCAATCACGTTCCTTGTGCAGCTTACGACTGATGAACATAGAAGATTTTTTTGAAACGTGTCAAGCCATTAGTGAAGAGGTAACTTCCGATTTACCCTTCGACGAAAGTGCTTTGGTTTTTCGAATTGAAAATAAAATCTTCGCTATGGTTAACCTCGATAACTTCGAAAAAGGAATCAACCTCAAATGCGACCCCGAAAGAGCAATCGAACTTCGTGAAGAATACAACGGCATTCAACCCGGTTATCACACCAGCAAAAAACATTGGAACCTTGTCGTTCCAAATAGCGACGTTTCAGACAAGTTATTGAGAGAACTTGTTCAACACAGCTTCGACCTCGTAAAGCCTAAATCAAAGAAGAATAAATAGTTTTGTTGAAAGATCCTTCGTAAGATTTTTCAAAAGAAGCTACGCTAACGAAATACTTGCCGAAGGCATCTTTCGAAGAATCTTGCGGAGCATCTTGTAACACATCTTGCGAAGAATCTTGCGGAGCATCTTGTAACACATCTTTCGAAGAATCTTGCGGAGCATCTTGTAACACATCTTTCGAAGAATCTTGCTTGCATCTTATAATTGCATCTTTCGTAGAACCTTGCAAAGCAACTAAACCAAAGTGTACTTAAACGTTTTAAAAGCAAACGCATGCTTCTCATCAACCTCTTGTTCCAAGATTAACTCTCTCGAATATAAACTCGCATCGAACTCAGGGAAATGCGCATGGGCTCCAGAGAATTCCCCTTCAATATGCGTCAGATAAATGTGCTGAACAAAGCCTTCACGTAAAGCCCAAGCGTAGATTTGCTCGCCGCCGATAATGAATACTTCCGTTTCTCCGCCTTCGCGCGAAAAACCCAATGCTCGACTCAGTTCGTCGAACACCACACAACCTGGAGCGTCGTAATTTTTATCGCGAGATAAAACAATATTCACACGGTTTTTAAACGGACGAAAAGCCTCTGGAATGCTTTCGTAGTTTTTTCTTCCCATGATAATGTGATGACCCTTCGTAGTGTCCTTGAAGAACTTCATATCGTTCGGAAGATGCCACATTAAATCGTTGTCTTTCCCAATCTCCCGATTCACGCCCATGGCGGCAATTACTGAAATTTCCATTAGATTGCAACTGCGGCTTTAATGTGTGGATGCGGATCGTAGTTTTCAATTGAAATGTCGTCCATAGTGAAGGCAAACAGATCTTTCACTTCTGAATTTAATTTTAAGGTTGGAAGCGTGCGGTGTTCACGAGTCAATTGCAGTTTCGCTTGATCCACGTGGTTTGAATACAAATGTACATCTCCTCCGGTCCAAACAAAATCACCCACTTCCAAATCGCACACTTGTGCAATCATATGAACCAACAACGCGTATGAAGCTATGTTGAAGGGAACACCTAAAAATGTATCGCAACTTCTTTGGTACAATTGACAACTCAATTTTCCATCGGCCACATAAAACTGAAACAAACAGTGGCAGGGCGGAAGAGCCATGTCCTCAATGAATGAAGGGTTCCAAGCAGAAACAATGTGTCGGCGACTGTTTGGATTATTCTTCAATCCGTTTACCAAATTCACAATCTGATCGGTTGAAGTTCCGTCTGGATTCGGCCATGAGCGCCACTGGTAGCCGTATACAGGACCTAAGTTCCCGTTTTCATCGGCCCATTCATCCCAAATGGAAACCCCGTTATCCTTTAAATAAGAAATGTTCGTGTCGCCTTTTAGAAACCACAAAAGCTCTACGAAAATGCTTCGTGTATGAAGCTTCTTCGTTGTTATAAGCGGAAATCCTTCCGCTAAATTAAATCGCATTTGATGTCCGAAAACGCTGTAAGTTCCCGTTCCTGTGCGATCTTCTTTCTTCACACCATTATCTAAAAGGTGTTGCAACAAATCGTGATACTGCTTCATGCATCAAATGTAATTGAGGACATTCAAATAAATGTGAGGTGTTCAAAAAGGATTAGCCCCTTTTGACAAGTTTCGAAAATTTTCGGTTTTTTACTAAAGCTGAAAGCTCACCCATGTGGCATCATCGGTTTGATCTTGCGCTCCTTTCCAGGTAGCAAACAAATCATCTATGCCGCATTTGTTGTCGAAGAAAACCTGTCCGCTTTCAATCCATTGAATAAGGCCACTCATGCGAAGCCGCTTGTTCGAAACCTCGCCTATCTGATCGTAAAGTCCATCTGAACACATGACAACGCGCTTTCCTTTGATATTCACATTCCCTCCGGCAACATCTGTTTGTTCAAGGTCTAAATGAAGAAACCCCTTCGACTTTGAAATTATTTCAACCTGATTGTTTTCATTCACCAACATGAGATTCGAATTCAAACTCCCCCAATCAGCGTAGCCTGTTTTTAAATTAACATGCATAAGTGCCAAGTCAAAACCTGCAACCATATCTGAATATTGAACATCTCTGCGCAATCTCTTCTTCAAATCGTAAACAGTGCCGCTCACAATTTCCTTCACGTTAACCGCCCCAACAAGGTGACTTGTTTTTTCAGAAAGAAAATCACTTACCAAAACAGTAAGTAGGGCGCCAGCTAGGCCGTGTCCTGTGCAATCGCCTTGAGCAATAAGAACAGAATCTCCCAAATTTTTATACCAATAAAAGTCTCCTGAAACAGCTTCTGCCGAAGTGCTAAACACATGCAGTTTCGGCAATACATCCCATGCATCTGTGTGATTTGGTAAAAAGCACTCTTGAACAAATCGCGCGTATTGAAGTCCCTGCCTAAGCTCTTCGTTTTTCTGATTTAATTCCGCAGTTCTATCTATAACTTTTTGCTCCAATTCCTTGTGCAGAATCTCAAGCTCTTGTGTCCGCTTGGCTAATTCCGTTTCGTTGTCATACATGTTAATGGCCTCGAGCACCGTAAGCTCCAAGTCCTTCGGCTCCCAAGGTTTTTCTATGTATCGAAACAATCGAGCTTTACCTAAGACTTCTGAAACCGCCTGTAAATCAGCCTGACCCGTTAGCATTATCTTTTTGCTCGCCGGTGAAAGTATTTCCAATTGACCCAACAATTCACTGCCTCTCATTGGAGACATCATATAGTCGCTAATAACACACAAAAGTTCTCCGCCTTCTTCAAGTAAGGGGGTTAGTTTTTCTAACGCACTTTCGCCTGAATGAGCGGTTAGCAATTCAATTCCTTCCGGTAAAAAGCTTTTTACATGAAGCGATAAGACGCTCAGAATAATAGCTTCATCATCTACAAGAATAATGTATCGTTTTCCTCTTCTCAATTGGTGTGGATTTACGACGCAAGATTAAACTATAATTCTTAATCTGCGTTTGTTTTAGGCTGAAATTATAGGCCTATTCAACGGTCTTGCGTAGACTAATAATGGCGTCCTTTCCTTTTGTAATAACAGAGTTAATGGCAGTTTTCACAAGGTCAGATAAACCATCTGATTTTAATTCGTTCGAAATGGCTGCAAAAGATAGTCCGTCTGGTCTGACACCTATAATTTCCATGCTCGCTTTCAACTGATGAAGCTCGTGACGCAAAGCCAAAACATCTGAACCAACCAAAGCCAATTCCAGTCGGTCCAATTGTGGGGGAAGGTGCTTTAGGTATCCGGTAACAACATCTCTCAATGCGTCAATATCATTTCCTACGTATTGTTTCAAAACGGAAAGATCTAACTCTTCCGCAACTTCATTCCCATCCTTTTTAGATTCTGTCGCCATCACTTCAGTACTCCACTTTTTCATTATTTCCACCAACACTCGTTCTGAATAAGGTTTCACCAAATAATCGTTCATACCCGCCTGCTTACAAATCTCAACCTCTTCACGCATGGCGTTTGCGCTCAATCCAATAATCGGGATGATCATTTTCAATTCATTCCGGATGTACTTCGTGGCTTCTAATCCATCAACGATTGGCATCTGAACATCCATTAGCACAAGGTCAAATTCTTGTTGTTGAATAAGATCAATGGCCTCTTGACCATTATGCGCAATGGTTAAAACAACTTCGCACTTTTTTAAGATAACTTGAAGAACCATGCGATTCAGCTCATTGTCTTCAACAGCTAAGACGCGAAGACCTTTAAGCGATTTTTGTAAATCTGTAATTTCTACTATATCCTGTTTCGTTTTTTCATTCGATATTCTCATTGGAATGCGAATGTTAACCCGGGTACCTTTCCCTTTTTCGCTTTCAATTTCAATGGTGCCTCCCATAATGTGCACAATGTTTCGCGCGATACTCAAGCCTAGGCCGCTTCCTCCAAACTTTCGAGTAACGCTCGCGTCTTCTTGGGTAAACGCTTCAAACACCTTTGTCAAATAAGCCATATCCATTCCAACCCCCGTGTCTTCAATTGAAAACGAAACGAAGCACATATCGTTTTCTCCTCGAGCAAGTTGTGAGGTAACTCGCACGTATCCTACTTGAGTGAACTTCATTGCATTTCCAACAATGTTGAAAAGCACCTGACTTAGGCGGTGTGGATCTCCCAGATGCATAATTCCCCGATCGTCCATTAGCTCAATGTCCAACGATAAATTGCTTTGTTTAGCCTTCTCTCCAAAAATGCTAAGTGTTCTTCGAATGGTTTCGTTTAAGTTGAAAGGGGTCGTTTCAATGCTAAATTTTCCAGATTCAATTTTCGAAATGTCTAACACGTCATTAATAATCGAAAGCAGGGTAGAAGACGCTGATCGCATGATATCGGTGAAATATCGCTGGTCCGCATCGAGCTGCGATTGCGACAGCTGCTCGGCCATGCCCACAATTCCATTCAGAGGGGTGCGAATTTCATGACTCATGTTCGCCAAGAACATAGCCTTCGCTTTCGACGATTCTTCTGCTTTTTGACGGGCTCCCTTCAACTCAAATTCCAATTGCTTCATTTCGGTAATGTCCCAATGAATACCAATAGAACCGTGTATATTTCCATCATCGCCTAACAACGGCGCAGCACTCACCAGCCAATAACGCGTTTCTCCATTCTTATTTAATACGCGCAACTCATAAACATCTGTTTCACCTTCACTTCGTGAGGCGTTGCGCTCCTTCATACGTTCCTTCTCAAACTCATCTAACAACATCTCACCACCGTCCTTTCCAAACAGTTCATCAATACTAAAACCACTCATTTCACAAAACGATTCGTTTGCGTCAATAATAACACCGCTCGGCTCAACCTCTAATAATCCTAAACGAAAATTATCTATAATACCCTTGAACTTCGCTTCACGATTAACTAATAGCTTTTCGGCCATTCGACAAGATTCCTCCAAATCAGCGACGCGTTGACGTAAATAATCTATTTCTTCTTCTTGAGTCATGGGCTTGCTAATTTATACACAAACTGCTTATATAGGTACACAAACTGCATTATTTATTTCACGAAAAAACCCCTTCGCGAGAAGGGGTTGTCTCATACCTAACTAACCTAAGCTTATATTTCTGAAGCTTTTTCCCAAGTCATTTGAAGGAAAAACTTCGCTCCGTTTGCTTGGTGAATGTATTCGTCTTGTTGGAAAGCTTCTGCAACATTTAGTGTTGAAACACTCAATACGTTGCCAGACGCTGATTTCATGGTGAAAGTATACTCGTCTGCTTGAAGGATAATTCCAGGATACCACTGAAACATATCGTCACCAGCTGCCATTACATCTATTGCTGAAAACACGATTTGACCACTCTTGTCTGCAATTTCAATCTTCACCCCTTGAAGATTTGCGTTTGAGCCTTCTGGCTGAAGCCATACGAAGTTCAACTTAGCAACATCTTCACCTAAAACAGCTGTAGGGCCAGTTATTTCTGAATTCGAAACAGTTGTGGTCGTGTCGGCTGCTGATACCGGTGCAGATGGCATGTAGAATTCTTTCTGACAAGACACAAGGCTTAGAGAAAGAACTGCTGCGAAGATGGAGATTGTGATTGAGTTTTTCATAAGTCAAATAGGTTATGCTTCTTTTACCCCTATCGACCTAAAAAGGTTACACTTTTCTCAAAAAAACTTTATTTTTTTTATTTCGAAACGGAAAATGGAATCGGAATAAAGACTTCATCGCCTTCAAACCTCAGTAAATACTGACCATTCGCCAAATTCGAAACATTCAGAGAACTTTGCTCTAAAAATAAATTTTCTTGTTGAACCACCCTTCCCGAAAGATCATAAATGCGATACGCACGGGCAGAATGAGTTCCCAAAGTGAAATTCAACAACCCCTCAGTCGGATTCGGATATAACTTCGGTTCTACCGATGCAAATTCATCTATTCCCACACAACAAACATAAATAACCTGTGTGTCTCTATTGGTACAGCCATTATCGTCTACATAGTTATAGGTAACCTGATAAAATCCTGGGGCTACTAATTCAGGATAAAATAAATTTCCGCTTACCCCAAACCCGGTGTAATATCCGCCTGAAGGAATTCCTGTCATTTCAACCGGAGGATCTCCAGCCATTACCGTGTCTTGCGAAAGGAAAAGAACTGTTGGCTCGAATAACACGAAATAGTCGAACACATCAGACGAATTCGAACAACCGTTCGCATCTGTAAATGTGTAATAAACTTGGTGCGCTCCACCGCCAGCTAAACCGGGGTCAATTGAGTTTCCAACTATTCCATCTCCTACATAAGTGCCGCCCAATGGCAGTCCTACAATTCCCACCGGATCGGCCGATATACAAATACTGTCGGTGGAAAGTCCCATGGCAACTTCTGGCAAATCGAAGACTTCAACACTCAACTGGTTGCTACTTCCTTCGCACCCGAATTCATTTATTCCAGTGCACGCGTAATTTCCAGACTCATTAACAGTGATTGTTTCCGTTGTTGGACCACTGTTCCATTCATAGCCAATACCTCCAGAGGCAGTAAGATTTACGGAAACATCACCACAAAACGTTAAAGGACCATCTGCAGTTACATTAATCGTTGGTTGTGGCAAAACGGTAAAGGTGTAATCGTCGGAGCGTGTGCTGCAGCCAGGTGTGTTTGTTCCAATAAGATAAACAACCATAGGCGCGTCTACTTCTATTGCCGCTGTTGTGTCGCCTGTTGACCACAGGAAATGATCGGCACCACCTGCGCATAAAATAGCAGACTTACCGTCGCAGAATATAGTGTCGCCGGTAATGTGAACGGTTAAATAAGGATAATCGCAGTTTTTCAACTTCCCGAAGAACGCTTCACCACCGCCATTGTTCGTGGCTTCGTACCCACCTACAGCAAGATTTGAAGATGCCGAACTTCCAGCAAAATACATTTCCTGATTTGAATTAATCACAAGGTCACTCACCGACTCATCAGCGATTCCGCCTAAATACGAACTCCAATAACGAATACCATCAATAGAATATCCTGCAAAAACAATGTCGGTTAATCCGCCATTGGCATTCTGAAAACCATTATCTCCCATATTGGAAGAGGTTGAATTCCCAGTAATGAAAACACTTCCTGCAGCGTCTGTTGTAACTCCCCAAAGCGATTCGTTTCCAGAACCGCCGTAATAGGTTTTCCAATTCACCATTCCATCAATCATATAAGAAGCTAAGAAGCCGTCGAAACTTCCTCCTCCATTGAACACTTGCGCAGCACCGGGGGTAGAAATTCCACTTATTGAGCCGGATTTTCCAACTATGTAAAGCTGGTCGCCCGCAACATGAATGGCTTCCGCTCTGTCTTCACTGGCTCCACCTATGTAGGAAGCCCATTCAATTAAATTCCCACTGTTTATCTTAGCAAAGAAGCCGTCATACGCCCCGCCGCCGTATGTGTTCTGTGCGCCACCTGCAGCCATTCCTGCAGCAGAACTTGTAGTTCCCGTGAAATACAAATTGATATCGCTTGTCGCAACAAGGTCTCCCGCCAATTCCGCCCCGGTGCCACCAAAATAAGTGTAGCGAAGAAGGAACCCTCCCGGATCTATCATCCCCAAATAAAAATCACTTGCACCTCCGCCATATGCACTTTGCAAGGCGTCCAAAGTAATCAAATCAGTCGAACTCGTTTCTCCAATGAAATAGACCTCGCCTTGAAATCCGACAGACAACGATGTCAATTGCTCGTCGCCACTGCCGCCGTAATAAGAGCACCACTCCAACGTTCCGTCTGGAAACAATTTCAAAACAAATCCATCTTTCGGGCCGCCACCATAAACAGTCTGCTGACTATTCACCGCGAATGCGGACATTGAACTTGTGCTTCCTGCTACATAAATTCCTCCGTAAGGATCAACAACAATATCGTTTCCAACATCGTTACCCGTTCTGCCGTAGTATGTTGCCCACAAGCGTTGATTCAACGCGTTGAACTTCACTACATACACATCATTGCTCCCTCCCAATAACCCTTGATAACCCAAGTATGATATTAATGTGGTTGAATTGGTGGCGCCTGTCAAATAATAATCGCCATTCGCGTCAGTGAAAATTCCACGTGAATCATCTAGGCCTGTCCCGCCGTAGTAAGAAGTCCAAATAACCTCTGGGTCTAAAACAATTGCACCAACGGTGTTGGAAGGAATTTCAAATTGAATTGACTTTCCATTCACAATAAAATTTCCTTCAATACTTTTTTCTTGATTGAAATAAACCGGCTTCGCATCGCTCACTTGTCCCATTTCACCTTTAATTCGAATGCTGCCGTTGGAACACTTTTCCAATTCTTCCGCCCCTTCAACTTGCATGCTAATTTGTTTTGCAGCTTGGCCGCTTTCCGCAATGAACTCGTATTTCAATCCAGCTTCAGTAATGTACATTCTCCAATCCACGCCCGGATAAATATTCGAAACGCGCACTTCTTGAAACGCGTTTGCCGAATTTGATTTTCCATCAACAAAATAATTCTCTGTGTAACCCAACTCTTGTAATCCTTTCGCAACAGAGCCCTCAGAACACCCCTTCCAATTCACGTCTACACGTTCCGCGTAAACCCCGTCGTTGTTATAACGCTTGAATTGATAGGTTAAACCTGTCTTGCGAATGAACACATCCATTTCAGAAGTCGCGTATGTATACAATACGGAGCGATCCGGAATCCCCTTTTCGTTTTTTACCTGCCCCTTGTTTTCAATGAAAAAAGAATTATTTGCTAATGCTAAGCTGCAAGTGAGTGCAAGTAAAACTGAAAGGAATAATGTGTGTAGAGATTTCATGTGCGCGTATATTCGATATTACGCTAAAGTAGAAATTAGGTTACAACAGAAGAAAACGTTCTTACAAACCTTACAAACGTTGAAATGTTAACTATGCCTTACATCGCGCAGCGTCATCCCAAAGGGTCATCGCGCAGCGTCATCCACGAAGTGGTCATCCCGAAGGGTCATCATCTAAAGATGCTGAGCCGCTCAGCGTCCAAACGAATCATAATGAAGAGTAGAATCGTAAACGCCATAAGCGAAGATCCGCCGTAACTAAAGAAGGGCAGAGGAATACCAATAATAGGCGCTAACCCGAGCACCATTCCAATATTAATGAGGAGGTGCATAAAAATGATTGCTGCTACGCAATAGCCGTACACCCTAGAAAATTGAGAACGTTGCCGCTCTGCCAATACCACCAATCGGTATATAAGGGTGAAGAACATAAGAATTACAGTTACACTTCCAAGGAATCCCCACTCTTCTGCGACTGCACTAAAAATAAAGTCGGTCCATTGCTCAGGCACGTAATTATTTTGGGTCATTGGTCCTTGATGAAACCCTCTTCCAATTAATCCCCCGGAGCCTACTGTAATTTTCGCCATCTCGGAATTGTAGGTCGCATCTTGTCGTTCAACCGGAAGTGAAAGCATAACGTAAATACGCTCTTTGTGGTGTTTTTCAAGCACGTTATCTACGATGTAGTTAATCGAAAAAGCTAGACTCGAGGCTAGCACCATCGAGATGACAACCACAGAATAAAGCAATCTTCTTGATCGTGGGACAACAAAATTCCGAACGAAAATCAAAGCAAGAATTGATAACGCGAAAAGGGAAACAATAAAAGTCCAAATAGAACTCATCTCTCCGAAATAAGGGTAAGTCGTTCTGCCCGCGCCAATAACAATACTTAAAGTTCCAATGACCACACTGGCAAATCCTGCGATCAGGACAGTGCCCGACATCCCTTCACGATACATCACCAAAATGAAAGCAAGGAAAGTCAATAACGAACCCACATCGGGTTGAAGCAAAATCAAAAACGCCGGTAATCCAATGATTGCAAAAGCCTGAATACGCATTCGCAAATTCTTCAACTGCAAACCGGAGCTGGAAATAAATTTGGACAGAAATAGCCCGACGCCAATTTTAGAAAACTCACTCGGCTGAATTCCAAAATCACCAATTCCAAACCACGCCTTCGCTCCATTTACTTCCTTTCCTATGACCAAGACGAGCATGAGCAAAAGCACAAAAAAGAAGTAAATGTAAACGGCTAGTTTATTGAACACCTCCGCGTCTAAATAAAGGATGACTACGATTAAAAAGATACAAGCCCCTATCCATACCAACTGTTTTCCGTACTCTTCGGAAAACGTGAACGGACTTGGCAGTAGCGGATTAAACGCAGCGCTATAAATAGAAAGCCATCCGAACAAAACCAACGTCCCGTAGAGCGCAATAGTGCCCCAGTCGAGTTGTAAGTTCTGTTTCCCTGACGCTGCCATTAGTTCAAAATTTTCGCGTTCATAATTAACTCTTCTCTTCCCTTATTCGTGGTTCCTCCCTTCAAATATTTTTCAATCATTAAACTTGAAATAGGAGCCGCCCACGTTCCTCCAAATCCTGCATATTCCACATAAACAGCCAATGCAATTTTCGGATTCTCTTTCGGAGCAAAGCAAACGAACACACTGTGGTCTTCGCGGGGTTCGTTCTGAACCGTTCCTGTTTTTCCACAAATAACAATATCAGAAAGCTTAATGCTATTGGCCGTTCCGCCGGGGCCAACTACTTTTTCCATAGCGTTTACTACGGTTTCAAAATATTCTGGTTTTACTCCAACATCTACCCGCGTTACATATTCGGCACGTGCTGATCCGTCTCTTCCAATTTGTCTTACGGTGTGCGGGGGAACATAGAAGCCCCGATTTGCAATGATGCAGACAAGATTGCACATTTGAACGGGGTTAATCAACATCTCACCTTCACCAATTGCAATGGAATAAATGGTTGCGAAATTCCAAGCCTCCACTCCGTATTTCTTGTTGTAATATTCAGCACTTGGAACATTCCCTTTTTTCATTCCAGGAAGGTCACTTCCCAAGTTCGAACCGAAGCCCAACTTTCGAATTTGTTCATTCCAAATTGATAGTCCAATAGCTGCGTCTTTCGCACGGCTGTTTGGATCTCTGTTCGCTTCAACGACACGTTGCAGCACGCCTCTAAAATAGGGGTTGCAGGAGTGGACAATAGCCATTTCTAAATCGTCCATGCTATGTGCCCCGTGACAACCAATAAGCCCTCTGTTACATGGAATACGTGTGTCCTTGGTTATGGATCCCAGCTGCAACGCCGTAAGCGATTGCGCCAATTTGAAAATAGATCCCGGTCTGTATTGTGCTTGTGTAGCGCGATTGAAAAGCGGCTTCATCGGGTCCTTAGCTAAGGCCGAGAAGTTTTGTCCGCGCGCTCTTCCAACCAACAAATTAGGATCAAAGGTTGGGGCCGAAACTAGCGCTAAAATTTCACCTGTTGAAGGTTCAATGGCTACAATACAACCTCGCTTGTTCTGCATTAACTGCTCACCATACTTCTGCAACTCAGCGTCAATTGTCGCATACAAATCCACTCCCTCTTGCGCGGCACTATCGAGTTGCCCGTTCGCAACGCTGTGCTCAACTCCCAGATTATCGCGATACACATATTTAATTCCGCGTTTTCCACGAAGCTCTTTCTCGTATGACTTTTCTATTCCATTCAGTCCAATATAATCGCCCTTGCGATAGTCTGGATGCTTTTCCAGAATGTCTTTGTTCACTTCTCCGACATCGCCCAATAAAAGCGATCCTAAGCTTTCGGGATAAGTGCGTAAAGTTCTCGCTTGAACAAAAAAGCCAGGGAATTTATACAACCGCTCCGCGAAAAGGGCATACTCCTCCGGGAGCATTTGTTTAATAACCGGAGAGGGCTTGTACTTAACGTTCGGATAGGTAGTTGATTTTTTTAAGATTTCCTTCAACTCGTCGTAAGGTAGATTCACCAACTTACAGAATTCAAGCGTGTCGAAAGGCAAAACTTCTTTCGGCAAAACCATCAGGTCGTATACGGTTTGATTCGTTACCAAAACTTTTCCGTTACGGTCGAAGATGTTTCCTCGTGAAGGATAAACAACTACTTCTCTCTCCGTTAATCGCGAACCTTTATTCTTCCATTCGCTGGTGGCAACCTGGAGCGCGAAAAGACGCACTATGTATATGACACAGATGGTTCCCACAATAAACAAGAAGGTGTACCGGCGATTGTCGTTGTTCAAGGTAATTAGCTGCTTTTCTTATTTGGCGAAATTAAGAGTTGCGCCAAAATCATAAGCAATAAAGTTGCAATAGAACTTAACAAAATATGAAACAATTGAAAGAAAAATTTGTCCCAACGTAAAAATTCAAAAAAGATAAGCCACGAATGATGCACCAGTGTCAGAATTCCCGCATAGGTCGCGTACCATGCAAATCCCATTTTTGGTATAGTCGGTTTCAGACTTGAATCGTACCCTTCTCTTGGCGCCAACATGTTTTGCACCAAGGGCTGCAAGAAAGCAAGGAGGAGGCAAGCAGACGTATGTAGTCCCGGAGGTCCTGTGAATAAATCCATTAGTATTCCAGTAAAAAATCCTATCAACAACAACAGCCAACGCGGGGTATCGAATGGAAACATCAACAAACTAAATATGTAGATGAACGGCAGAACCAGACCGTCAAACAATTGAATTCGACTAACCACCAAGGCTTGCACGAGTACGAATAAAAATATGCGCAAATAGTTCATCATTCTGCTCCTCCGTCCGCAATAATTTGTTGTTGTTGAAGAGAGTCAATCTCCATTTTCTGAAGGTTCTTTACCACCTGCACCCACGCTACCTTTCGGTAATCAGTTGCCAACTTCACTTTAATTCGATGGAAATTTTCTTCGGGCTTATCTTCCAATGTTTCAACACTTCCAATTAACATTCCTTCTGGAAAATGGCTTGAAAAGCCTGTTGTCACTACGGTGTCACCAACATTAACATAAACGTGTTTTGGAATTTCTTTTACAAACGCAAAAAGTGGATCCCCACCGGGCCATTCTAAAATTCCAAACTCTCCTGTTCCTTTCATCTTAACAGACCCTTGAAATTTCGTGTGCAAAACAGGCATCACTATCGAATAGTTTTCACTTACACTACTCACAATTCCAACAATACTTCCATTTGCAATGACTCCCATTTCAATACCTATACCCTCTGCGTATCCCTTATTCAAGGTTAAGTAATTTCGCTTTCTGCTTACAGTCGCGTTAACAACCTTCGCGGGGGTGTATGTGTATTGCTGACGAACGCCTTGAGCTTTAAACGTTGCTGTGTCTGAAGTAATATAATTTTCTGGAAGAAGGCTTCGCAAGGCTGCGTTCTCAATAGCCAGTTGATCGTTAATTTCTGCTAGCCTTAAATAACTCGTGAACTCATCACGTTTTTCGTAGATGTATCCGGCGAAGTCAGAACTGTGACGAATGAATTCTTTTCGGTGAAAATTGTTTTCAGAAAATAAAACAATCATTGAAAAAACCTGAAGCACTAAGAACAACAAAAGCACATGAAATCGTTGCAACAATGCTAAAAGATTACCCATTCTGCTTTCGTGTTAACGAATTACTCGCGCATTAAGAATTGGAAGCGATTGATGTTTTTCAACGCAATTCCTGTACCTCTTGCTACTGCACGCAACGGATCGTCGGCAACATGAACAGGCAATTTCGTTTTGCGATTGATCCGCACATCTAATCCACGGAGCAATGCCCCACCACCGGCTAAATAAATACCGGTCTTGAAAATATCTGCTGATAATTCCGGCGGTGTATTTTCCAAACAACTCATGATTGCTTCTTCAATTTTAGAAATTGATTTGTTTAAAGCATGAGCAATCTCTTTGTAGGAAACCATAATTTCTTTTGGAATACCTGTAACCAAGTCACGTCCGCGAACGCTGTAATCAGCTGGCGGAACCTCTAGGTCGTCAATTGCAGCACCAACCTCAATTTTAATTTGTTCTGCTGTTCGCTCTCCAATTAAAATGTTGTGATGACGACGCATGTAATCTTCGATGTCTTGTGTAAGTTCATCTCCAGCTACACGAATGTTTTTGTCTGTTACAATTCCACCCAAAGCAATAACTGCAATTTCAGATGTACCACCTCCGATGTCAATAATCATATTTCCCATCGGCTCTTCAACGTCAACACCAATACCAATTGCAGCGGCCATTGGCTCGTGAATTAAATAAACTTCTTTCGCACCTGCGTGTTCTGCAGAATCCTTAACCGCGCGTTTTTCAACTTCAGTAATTCCAGATGGAATACATATTACCATTCTCAAAGAAGGTTGAAACATTTTTCCGCCTTTGTTAATCATTTTGATTAACCCTTTAATCATGTCTTCTGCAGCGTGAAAATCGGCGATTACACCGTCTTTCAATGGACGAATTGTCTTGATATTCTCGTGCGTTTTACCATGCATCTGTTGCGCTAATCGACCAACAGCGACGGTTCTACCAGAAACTCGGTCGCGAGCAATGATAGATGGTTCATCTACAACAACCTTATCGTTCATGATAATGATTGTGTTTGCCGTGCCCAAGTCAATGGCAATTTCTTGTGTTAGGAAACTAAAAAGTCCCATGCTTTTCCTTCTTTAAAATAGGTTAATTGAAAACGCTTCGATAGAGTTACAAAGATAAGCGCGCATCAAGCATATTAACGAATTGAGAAGAATTTTTTTGTGGCGTTTGTTTTGGGTTAATTTCGCAAAAAAATAACTATGTCATTCGAACTACCAAATTTACCTTATTCGTACGATGCCCTTGAGCCAAACATCGATGCTCGCACGATGGAAATACATCACAGTAAGCACCATGCTGCTTACACAACAAACTTAAATAACGCTATCGCTGGAACCGATTTAGAAAATCTTTCTATCGAAGAAGTTATGGTGAAAGGTTTCGACACCCCTGCGGTTAGAAACAACGGTGGTGGATTTTACAATCACAACCTATTTTGGGAATTGCTTTCGCCAAACGGCGGAACAGTAACTCCAACTATGGAAGCCGCCATTAACGAGGCTTTCGGATCATTCGACGCATTCAAAGAACTGTTCGTTAAGGCTGCAATGACTCGCTTCGGTTCAGGATGGGCTTGGTTGTGTGTGAAAGACGGAAAACTTGAAGTTTGCTCAACTCCAAACCAAGACAACCCATTGATGCCAAATGTTGGCTGCTCTGGATTTCCAATTTTAGGTTTAGACGTGTGGGAACACGCGTATTACCTGAACTATCAGAACAGACGTCCAGATTACATTCAAGCTTTTTTCAATGTTATCAATTGGGAAGTGGTTGAAGCTCGCTACAACAGCGCGAAGTAATTCTTCCAAATAAATACTAAGGCCCTCGAGACTCTCGGGGGCTTATTCTTTTCGGGCTCTTAAAACGAAGTTTTGACCCAAATAAACACGACGCACTTGCTCGTCGGAAGCCAACTCTTCCGCGCTTCCGGACTTCAAAATATTTCCGTCGTATAAGAGGTAAGCACGATCCGTAATGGTCAGTGTTTCTTGCACATTGTGGTCGGTAATGAGAATTCCAATGTTGCGTTCTTTCAGTTTCCAAACGATTCGCTGAATGTCTTCAACGGCAATGGGATCAACGCCTGCAAAGGGTTCGTCTAACAAAATAAATTTCGGGTCCGTTGCCAATGCCCGAGCAATTTCAGTCCGTCTTCTTTCACCGCCACTGAGGTGGTGGCCAATGTATTTTCTTCTTTCGGTAAGACCAAATTCTTCCAATAACGCATCTAGTTTTTCCGTTTGCTCTTTCTTTGAAAGCCCCGTCAATTCAAGCACAGCTTTAATGTTGTCTTCAACGGATAACGAGCGAAATATAGAAGCTTCTTGCGGCAAATAGCCAACACCCATCTTCGCGCGTTGAAACATAGGCATATGCGTAATCTCACTATCATCGAGCAACACTTTTCCATGATTGGGTTGAATTAATCCGGTTACCATGTAAAAACTCGTCGTTTTACCCGCACCATTCGGACCGAGTAATCCAACGATTTCGCCTTGCTCAACGTGAAACGACACGTCCTTTACAACCGTGCGCTTTCCATAAATCTTTTGAATGTTTTCAGCTCTTAACTGCATAATGCGAAAATAGGCATCAAAGCGCTTCTATTTGCAACGACCTTGGCAAAAGAGCGAAGGTCATGCGGTGATGCTCACACGCCCCGAATTCTGAAATTGCTGCACGATGTGCCTTCGTTGGATATCCCATGTTTCGATCCCACTTATAATGCGGGTGTTTTTCGTGCAGATTCAACATGAATTCATCGCGATGTGTTTTCGCTAAAACCGAAGCCGCGGCAATATTCATAAAGCGCGCATCGCCTTTAATCATACAGGTATGCGCATACCCTTCCATGGCATAAAATCGATTTCCATCAACTAAAAGATGAGAAGGTTTTTTCTTCAATTTCATGGTTGCACGTTGCATTGCTGTTATTGAAGCGCGAAGGATATTCAGCTCATCTATTTCCTGTGGTGAAACAAACTCTACGTTCCATGCTATCGCTTCTTTTTCAATGATAACACGAAGCTCATCTCTGTGCTTCTTGCTCATTTGCTTCGAATCGTTCAACCAAGGATGTGAAAATCCTTCAGGAAGTATAACTGCAGCAGCAACCACTGGGCCTGCGAGGCAGCCTCTTCCGGCTTCATCTAAACCCGCTTCGTTGCTATCTGTGTGAAAGGGTAACATTCAATTCAAAAATAAAAAAGGGTTGACCCAAGCCAACCCTTTTCAGTAAGTATTTATCGATTAATTATCTGCAAGAGTAAATTTAATCGGAATGGTCAAGAATACACGTTGAGAAACCCCGTTTTGCTTTCCTGGGTTGAACTTGCCTAATTTCTTACAAGCTCCCAATGCCTCTCTATCCAATCCTTTTCCACCTTCTACACCACGTGTTACGGTGAAGTTAGTCGGTGTTCCATCTTTCTCAACAACGAAGTTTACGAAAACGGTTCCTTCAATGTTCTGAGATTTTTCTTGCTCAGGGTATGCAATGTTGTTGTACAAAAACTCATACAACGCCTTCTCCCCACCCGGGTAAGCCGGCATTTCCTGCACGAATTGCAAAGGGGCGTCTTTGTCGTTTTTGTTATCGACTGGAGTGTAAACCGCTATTGCATCTGATGGGCCCATTGGACCGTCATCGCCTTCGGTGGTTTCGTCTGCAATTTTTTCATCTTTCAATTTATCTTGAGATGGTGGAGGAGTCTCTACGTTCTCTTCAATAACAATCGATGTAAATTGAATTTGACGAACCGTTGGTGGCGGTGGTGGCGGTGGTGGCGGCGGTGGCGGTGGCGGTGGCGGCTCGTTTGGATCCGTTGGTGGCGGCGCAATCATTTCTGTGTTCATTTCCACCTTCACCTCTTTCTCTTTCTTTTCGCCTTTGGCTAAAATGACTGGCACAATTAGCGCACCAGATACCAAGAAAATACCAGAAAACAATGCTATAGCCAGAACGCTGCCGTACCTAGAACGAATTCTATAGGCTCCGTATGCTTTGTTTTTGTTTTCGAATACCTGCTCATTACGCTCTGGGGCCATAATGCTATTCCAGCCCGCTTCAAAACCAAGGAATGTAACCGCAGCTGCTGCTGTAGCTACAGCCACCAAGTCTGAGTGGTTGCTAAGAAAATCAGTTACTGCTGACATAATGGTTTGCTTTTATAATGTGCAGTACAGGACTACACATCAATCGTTCATTTCAATTTTAATTCCGCTACTTTTTCTGGTGAAAGGAAAAGCAACGCTTCACGCGCTTCCATATCCATGATGGCGCGCTTCTTCACGTTAGTAATGTTCAACTCGTCAATCGCATTCACAACATTCTTCCACTTCGTGGTAGGCATTGTTTTCACAATTACGAAAGGAGCAAGAGAATCGTTCGAAGCGTCTGCAATAAGCTCCTTAAATCGGAGATT
Organism: Flavobacteriales bacterium; assembly: GCA_044354975.1. Classification (GTDB taxonomy): domain Bacteria; phylum Bacteroidota; class Bacteroidia; order Flavobacteriales_D; family Sanyastnellaceae; genus CAIZGX01. The sequence goes on along the minus strand of JBIKZA010000001.1, from coordinate 18,548 downwards.
TATTTTTTCGTCATCTTCGCGTGTGTTACTCTTTCTCAACTCATCTCTTTGTTGATCTTTCAAAGAATTTACTTGTTCTACTACTCGTTTGTTTCTTTCAAGTAGCATTACACGTAAACCATCTTTAGAAAAATCTGACGGCTCCAATTTGGTGGTGTCTTTTCTGAATTTTCCATGGTAGTAGAAAATTTGATCGTCGGTTTCACCCACAATAATTGTCGTAGCTAAATCGTCATCCAATTTTGTCTGATCCTCCGGATTTTCAACATCTTTCGGATAGACAATCTCCAGTGTCTTTGGTTTGCTCAGTGAGGTTGCCAAGATGAAGAAGGTCAATAGAAGGAACGCCAAGTCAACCATTGGTGTCATGTCCATGCGCACCGGGCTCTTCTTGGGTCTCTTTTTACCGCCTTTTTCGTGGCCTCCACCACCTTCTATTATTTCTGCCATAACATGTTTGTTCTATACGGTTGCATTATTTGGAACCAGATTCCAAAGTAGTCACCATGTTAAATTGGAAAATATTCTTGTCGCGGAACACGTCAATGACTTGCTCTACCTTTTCGTAGTCTGTTGTTCCGTCTGCTTTAATTGCGTAACGTAACGCTTTATCGCCTTTGATGTCTTTCGGTTCTAAACCGTGTTTTTCGGCATCGGCCATAAAGGCTTCGTACCCACTCTGAATCCAATCTCCCAATTCTCCATTGATAGAATCGGTAGGGATACCAGGGGTTTGTGCGTCAAGTGCTGCTCTTGTTTTTTCATCAGAACCTAGGTACTGACTCAGATTGTTCAATGGCATTCCGCACATACCTAGTAAAGCGAATTTACGCGCCTCGTCTTCGGTAAGTTTTAATTCCGGATGTCTCTGAACCATTCGAGATAACATTTCTCTGCGAATTTCCTTTCCAGCAAGGTCAAAGAAAACTCTTCCCTTGTCATCAACCGTAATTTGCATCACTTTCTCTGGCAGTAACAATTCAGATGTTGCAGCAGGAACGTCTACAATTACAGGTTCGTTTGGACGAAACTTCGCGGTGAGAATAAAGAACGTTACCAACAAGAAACCAAGGTCAACCATAGGCGTCATATCCAAGCTAGGAGCGCTTTTGGGCATCTTGATTTTCGACATATTCTTAAATATTTATAATTAAGTAAAAACTTGAATTAATGCTTCGAAGCGAATGTTTGAGTAACAGTGAAGTTAGCCTCGTCCATTGCGAATGTCATGCTGTCAATACGTGTATTGAAAAAGTTGTAAAGGATAATTGCAATTGCAGATGCCATGATACCCAAGAACGTGTTGATCAAGGCCTCAGAGATACCCAAAGAAAGTGCAGTTGCGTCTGGAGCACCAGCAGTTGCCATTGCTTCGAACGAAGAAATCATACCTTTTACAGTTCCTAAAAGTCCAACTAGTACTCCTAATGATCCACAAGTTGAAAGGATAACCAAGTTCTTAGACAACATTGGCAATTCTAGAGCCGTAGCTTCTTCAAGCTCTTGCTTAATAGCTGTTACTTTCGCTTCTTTATCTAACTCTGTATTCTCTGACATGTCGCGGTATTTCAAAAGACCTGCGCGCAAAACAGCGGCAACAGAACCTCTTTGCGCATCACAAGCCGCCAAAGCGCCATTAACATCTCCGTTAGCAAGCATTTTACGAACGTTTTGAACGAAAGCAGAAATACTTCCTTTTCCTTTAGCCGCCATTAAACTAATGAAACGCTCAAAGAAGAAGATAATTACAATCAAGTTAACCGCGATAAGAATAGGTACAATGAATCCACCCTTGTGAACAGTGCCTAATACGTTTAATGGATGACCTTTAATTGCGTCTCCGCCTTCGAAGTTTGCAGCATCACCTAAGATAAAGGTGTATAATGCCCATCCGGTTAACAATGCAATTGGAATTGCGATGTAAGGAAAAATTGAACTGAAGTTAAAGCCGTTTTCTTGCTTAACTGTAGGACTTGCTTTTGTGCTCATGTCTGTGTTAATTAATTTTCTGTTTTTATTCGGGCAACGAAAATAAGAAAGTTTGCTCAATTTCGAACACCTCACTTAAATCTTCATGTTTCGTTAACGTTGAACAAGAATAACGATTACCCCTTTGTTTATTTCGAAGGTTCTGTTTTCGGTTGTTATTCTTTGGGTTTAGGCCGACTTCCTTATAGGAACGGCGTTAATACATTTGATGCAGTTTCGCACGAACGAAACGGCTTACAGTTATATAGGTGCTAGAAACTCCAACCACCACACTCAATGTAATGAGCAGAGCTCCGAGTTTCCAAAATCCGCCACCATCAAGTAAAATTTGAATAATATCGGTCAACGATTGCTGATTAAAATATAATATTACTGAAATGGAAAGCCAGGCGATGGAAGAAGAAAGCAAGGCGTTTTTCAGGCTTTGCCATAAAAACGGACGCTTAATAAACCATGGCGTAGCACCAACCAACTGCATGCTTCGAATGATTAAACGTTGAGAAGAGATGGCCAATTCAACCGTATTCATGATAATGAAAGCTGAGATAATCAAAAACAAGATGACTATTCCACCAATGATGGCGCCCCATTTCGAGATGTTTTCATTTACCGATTGAAGAAGAGTCTTCTCGTAACCAACATCCTTGATAATCGGATTCAGCTTGCACGATTCTACGAATGCGTCTACCGTTGGGCCATCTGCCTTCTCCGGATTGATTTGAACATCTATGGATGCTGGGAGTGGGTTGTATCCAAGGACTTGAACAAAGTCTTCCCCAATTTCCTTGCTGTATTCAGCTTCAGCTTGTTCACTTGATGTATAAGAAACTTGGGAGGCGATTCCGCCTCCCTCGATTTCCTTTTTAAAACTTAATATTTGTTCTTCGCTCGCCTCTTCATTCAATAACAATTGCACGGTAAATTGAGATCTAATGTGATCTGAAACCTGCAATGCTACCAAGTAGAAAACTAAAAAAATTCCAACCATGAGCAACACCAACGTAGATCCTGCAAATGCAGAGATACGGGAAATGCTGCTGGCGGAAGTACGAACGAATTGCATAGTTCTTACGATACTGAAACCACATGTCCTTTAAAGAACAAGTTCTCTCCAGCTAACGGATGGTTAAAATCAATAACCACAGTATTCAATTTAACTTCTTCAACAACCCCTTGAACTTGATGTCCTTCTGGCGTTTCCATTGGAATGACTTCCCCCACTGCAAACACATCTTCGTCGAACTCACCATCTTCTTCCATGAAATCGCTTTTCGGAAACTCCATGTAATATTCTTCCTGCTCATCTCCATAAGCTTCTGCGCATGGAATGCTTATGCGAAACTCATCGCCAACATTCAATCCGGCTAATCCTTTTTCAAATCCTTCAATCATTGGATCAACCTTGAAAGTAAATCTCATTGGTCCTTGTTCCAGGGTAGATTCTACCAATTCTCCGTTTTCATCATCGATGAAAAGTTCGTAATTCACCTCTACGGTGGCTCCTTCTTTTATCATTTCTTTTTGATTTTAATTTTCTGTCCTATTTGTATTTTATTCGGTGTTAAGCCCTTGTTTAGTTTCACTATTGAATCAACAGAAACTTTGTTTTTAGAAGCAATACCCGAGAGACTGTCGCCTGATTTTACTGTGTAATAAACATACTCCTCTTTTGGGGTAGCGGGCTTCGGGGGCGTTGGTTTCGGAGCTTCTGCCGGAGGTGTTACCTTCGGTGTATTAGTTGAAGTCGAATCGGCCGGCTCCGTAACTTTAGGAATCGTAATAGTCTTCTTCACCTTCACTTTAACCTTTAAGTTTTGACCGATTTTCAATGCTGAAGACTTCAGCTTATTCCATTTTTTAATGTCAGAAGAGGAGACTCCGTATTTCGTTGAAACGCCTTTCAGTGTTTCGCCTTTCTTTACTTTATGGGTCTTCCATTGATCTTCCCAAATAACCTTTGTTGTTTGTCCAGCATCACCCTCGGTTGATGCGGTATCTGCCACAACAGGCTCTGGCTCTGGCTTTTTAACCTCGCTGGCCAAATAAATCTCTTTTTCATGAGCCAAGAAGTCGCCAATTTTCTCAACGGGTAACATTAAGTAATGGACCTGTCCATTATCTGGAATCTCTTTCAATTTGTATGTCCCGTTCAAATAGGTGATTTCCTCAAGTGGAAGATTCAAGCTCTTGGAAACAACATCGAAATCTACTCTTCCTGTAACATGAATCGTGTCTGTTTCGAAATAAGACATAGCCGCTTTCTTGGCAAAAATGTTATGTTCTGTAGAATAGTTCATAATGTAATTCACCGCAATAAATGCAGGAACATAGCCTTGTGTTTCCTTCGGAAGGAACTGCTTAATGGCCCAAAAATCTTTCTTGCCATTGGCACGACGTATAGCTTTGTTCACGTTACCCGGACCGCTGTTGTAGGCCGCTAAGGCTAAATTCCAATCGCCGAAGGTGTTGTACAAGAAACGCAAGTATTTACAAGCCGCTTCGGTTTCCTTTATTGGATCGAAACGCTCATCCTGATAACTCGTAATATCCAACCCATACATCTTTCCAGTTCCAGGCATGAACTGCCAAAGTCCAGCAGCACCTGCTCTAGAGATGGCAGTTGGATTCAAAGCCGACTCAACAATAGCCAAATATTTCAACTCAAGCGGAATATTATATTTCACCAGCGCATCTTCAATCAAAGGAAAATACAATTGAGAAAGACCTAAAACCTTTGCGGTTACATCTCTTCTTCTTACTGAATAGAGCGCAATGAAGTCGCGTACGTTGTCGTTGTATACCAAATCAAAAGGACTTTCTCTATCCAATACCTGCAAGCGCTCGCGCGTAAGTTCTTCTGGAAAATTGGGAATGTGATCCGCTGGATAATCATACGCGTTTTGAATATCTGGATCCGCAGAAAAACAAAAATGATTGAGGTAACTTGCCACAAGCATCCTGTCAATTTCGTCAATCTCCTCTTTCTTCAATCCCGCCACCTGACGGTCTTGCAAAGTGTCCTTTGGAATTTCAATGGCACTTACGCTCCAAACCGATAGCACGCCCAGTAATACTGTAACTAATTTTTTCATTATGATTTCCCTTTATAAATAGGGCAACAACGTTTCAACGTGTTTATTGCCCTTGCGTTTCGGATACAATTTCCGAAAAAAATGTATTATTTCCAATCTCGGAAAAACACAATTGTGAACACTCTGTTAGGGAAAAACTCGCTTTGCCTAGGATAATAAGGCTTCTAGCGTTTTTGAAAACACGAACAAATCATTGTCCTCCTTGTGACGAGCGGTGATCTGAATGCCAAAAGGTAAGCCTGTTGTTGACTCTTTTCCACATGGAATAGATATCGCGGGGTTGCCTGTAAGGTTTGCATGCACCGTAAAAATATCTTGCATATACATTGCAATAGGATCCTTCGATTTTGCGCCAAATTCAAACGCAACATCTGTGCACGTTGGTGAAAGTAAGAGGTCGTAATGATCAAAGATTGCTTTCGTCTTTTCTTGTAACACGCGTCTCACGCGCTGTCCAGTGCCGTAGTAGGCATCTATGTATCCAGAACTCAACACGAATGATCCCAATAATATTCTTCGCTTTACTTCACGACCAAAGCCTTCCGTTCTGCTTTTTCTATATGTATCATCGATCCCCTTTGCGTCTTTGCTTCTATAACCGTAGTTAATTCCATCGAAGCGAGCTAAGTTGGAAGAGGCCTCGGCTGTGGTTAACACATAATACGCGGGAACCATGTAATCTAAATACGGAAAAGATATCGGTTCAACCGTGTAACCCTCCGACTTCAGTTTATCTATAATTGAATTGATGCGATTGCGAATTTCCGGATGAACTGCTTCGCTTTCAACCGCCTCTTTCATATATGCAATTTTCGGTTTGCTTGCGCGAACTGACGCTGCTGGAAGAACTTCCAACAAAGCTGTGCTGTCGTATGCATCTGGACCGCCAATAATTTTCAATAATATTTCTGCGTCTTCCACGCACTTAGTCATTGGACCTATTTGATCGAAACTCGATGCGTAAGCAATAAGTCCGTATCTAGATACCGCGCCATACGTGGGTTTCATGCCTACTATTCCGGTGAAGGAAGCGGGCTGACGAATAGAACCCCCCGTATCACTACCCAAAGCTGCTAAACAAAAATCGGCCGCTACAGCAGCAGATGCTCCGCCGGAAGATCCGCCTGGAACACAATTTTCATTCAACGGATTTTTTACTGGTCCGTATACCGATGTTTCATTGGACGAACCCATCGCGAATTCATCGCAATTCAATCTTCCAATGATAATGGCATCTTCCGCTAAGATTCTTTCTACAACTGTTGCGCTGTACAACGATTCAAATCCTTCAAGGATTTTAGATGATGCCGAAACTTTATGATTTTTATAACAGATGTTATCTTTAATGGCAATGACCATTCCTGCAAGTTTGCCCGCAGTTCCATTGTCTATTTTTTGTTGAATAAGCTCGGCTTGCGCAAGCGCCTCCTCTCCCCAAACCTCGATGAACGCATTCAAATTCATGCGAGCTTCAATGTTCAGAAGATATTGAGAAACAACGTTTTTTAACGAAACGGATTTTGAGGAAAGCTCAGATTGAACTTCCTTCAATGAATGAAACACCATTGGAAATAGATGTTATTTATTCTCAATCTTTTCAGACTCTGAAGGCGTTGAAGAAGTTCCTTCGCCTTTGCTTGCGTCTTTAAATTCCTTCATTCCTTTTCCTAGACCGCGCATCATTTCTGGAATTTTCTTTCCACCAAACAACAACATTACTACCGCTAGAATTAAAAGAATCTCTGGCCAACCTAATTTTCCCATGACTTAATTTTTAGATGCACAAATATACGACAAACCAAAGTTTATAGGGTACTCGGACAAACGAAATTGGTTTTCGGTAAAGAGGTCTTAGAAATAGCGTTGTAACCACCTGCAATGTCAATGACATTGTGAATTCCACGGCTCTTTGCAATACTTGCAGCGATCATGCTTCGGTATCCGCCAGCGCAATGGATGTAGTTGTTCTCTCCTGATTTAAAGGCGCTCATGTGCTGATTCAATTCGTGAAGAGGGGCGCTTGTGACAGACTCTAGATGCTCTGCCTCAAATTCCGTTGGCTTGCGAACGTCAATGGTATTTACCTTTTTTTCAGAAGCCAATTCAGCAAATACCTCGGCAGATATGCTTTCAATCTGATCAATCTCGTTTTCTGAATTATCCCACGACTCAAATCCTCCTTCCAAATATCCTACAACTCCGTCGTAACCCACGCGAGCCAATCGGGTGATGGCTTCTTCTTCTTCACCTGGCTCTGTAACCAATGCTATGCGTTGCTTCATGTCTGTAATTAGTGTTCCAACCCAAGGAGCGAAATCGCCTTTCAATCCAATGTTTATTGATCCCGGAACGAATCCTTTGCAAAATACTTGCGGGCCGCGAACGTCTAGCAACAACACGGTTTCATCTTCCATTAAAACTGTGAATGCCTCTGCAGACAACGGCTTCAATGAATGTTGAACAACATCATCCAAAGAAGAAACGCCTTTCTTGTTCATAGCTACATTCTCAGGGAAATAAAACGGAGGAGGCAATAAGCCATCCGTTACTTCCTGAATAAACGCTTCCTTCGTTATGTCTTGCAACGCGTAATTCACTTCCTTCTGATGACCTAATGTGTCGAAGGTTTCTTTGCTCATGTTCTTTCCGCAAGCCGATCCCGCACCGTGTGCAGGATAAACCGTAATGTCGTTTTCCAACGGCATTAATTTGTTTCTCAAGCTGTCGTATAAATATCCAGCTAAATCTTCTTTCGTCAATTCTCCCGCTTTCTGCGCCAAATCCGGTCTTCCAACATCGCCAATGAAAAGTGTATCTCCCGTGAATACCGCCACTTGCTTTCCGTTTTCGTCGCGAAGCAAATAACACGTGCTTTCCATTGTGTGTCCAGGTGTGTGCAACACTTCAATCGTGCAACTTCCAACTTGAAGAATTTCTCCATCAGTTGCTATGTGCGAAATGAATTCGGTCTTCGCGTTCGGCCCGAAAACAATGGTTGCTCCTGTGTATACCTGAAGGTCTAAATGTCCGCTTACAAAGTCGGCGTGAAAATGCGTTTCCAAAATGTATTTGATCTTCGCTCCAGAAGCGTTCGCTCTATCTGTGTAGGCTTTCGTATCGCGCAGCGGATCAATAATAACGGCCTCTCCATTGCTTTCAATGTAGTATGCGCCTTGGGCTAAACACCCGGTATAAATCTGTTCAATTTTCATAGTATCTCAATAATTTCTTTCGTTAACATATACGTTCCTAAGGCCAGCAAAAGTACAACGAAGGACTTTCGTAAAATCGCGTCTGACCATTTTTTAGAGAGTAAAGTTCCAGCAATCACACCCAAAACTGCTAATCCTAAAAAGGGAAGGAGAATGGAAAAATTCAACGTGTTCAATTCTGAATACGACACCGCTAATCCTGAAGCCGAGTTCAGTGTAATAACTACAAAGGTTGAAGCAATGGCTGCAGACATCGTTGTGTTGCGGTATGCATAAATAGCAGGGACAATCAGGAATCCGCCACCCACGCCAATGAGAGATCCTAACACCCCTACAGCAGCAGCGTTCAGAGCCAAAGAAACAAGTCCTTTACCTTTCGCTTTTTTCGGATTCATGAGTTTGTAGGCCACAATGTACATGATGGTTACAAACAACAAAAGCAAAATGCTTTGCGTTGAAACCTTCCAACCGAAAACAAAAAATTCTTTGGGTAAGATTGGAAGCACAAAGAATTTGGTTAACGCTATGAAGACCGCGGAAACAGCGGCAAATAGCAAGGCTAAGCGCCATTCGATTTCTTTTCGACTTTGAATTCCGCCAACAATTGAACTAAAGAATAAAATGGCATAAGATGAAACAACCGCCGATCTTAAATCGAATCCGAACAAGTAAACTAAAATCGGAATCGTAAGAATGGCACCACCACCGCCAAGCACGCCCAACACAAAGCCCATGAGCAGTGCTCCGAAAAATCCTAGGGCCATTGTTAATTCCATGGGGCAAAGATAAGAGGTTCAATAAACCGTTGAGGTGATGTTCGTCACGCAGGATTGGCAATGCGCATCAATCGCTGAGTATATTCATGTGTTGGATGAAGAAAGACTTCTTCGGCGCTGCCCTGTTCCACAATCTCACCCTTCCGCATAACCATAACACGATTGCTCATGTGATACACAACCGGCATGTCGTGTGAGATGAATAAATAGGTTAGGCCAAACTCTTCCTTCAGGTCGTTCAACAAATTCAACACCTGCGCTTGAACCGATACGTCGAGGGCAGCAACGGCTTCGTCGCAAATAATTAACTTCGGATTGGTGGCCAAGGAGCGAGCAATAACAATACGCTGACGCTGTCCGCCCGAGAAGTTGTGCGCATGCCTCTGAGCACTATCGGCTGGCATTCCAACGGCATTCAATAAATATTCGACGCGTTTCTTTCGCTCCGAATTTGTACTTCCAATCTTATGAATGTGCAGGGGCTCGAGGAGCATGTCTTCAATTTTCAACTTCGGATTTAACGAAGCGAATGGATCTTGAAAAACCATTTGAATGTCTCTTCGAAATTTATTCGGGAAAGAAATGTTCTTGCCAATTAATGGTTCGTTTCCAAATGAAACATCGCCGCTTGTTGGAGTCAAAAGCCCCATAAGCATGCGACTCAACGAGGTCTTGCCACATCCGCTTTCACCAATTAAACCTAAGGTTTCGCCCTGTTTAATATCGAAGGAAACATTGTTCACCGCAGCTGCAGATTGACCGCGATAAACCTTTGTTAATCCTTCAACATGCAATAGAATATTTTCACTTTCGGAAAATGAATAATGCTTTTCATCCCGATTGTTTCCCAACGTAATCAAACTCTTTCCCTTCGAAGATTTCGAAGGTCGACAAGCGAGTAGTCCTCTTGTATAATCATGCTGAGGATGATTCAAGACTTCCTCCGCATTGCCTTGTTCAACGGCACTTCCAGACTTCATAACCACTATGAAATCTGCAATTTCTTTCACCACATGCAAGTCGTGTGAAATGAAAAGCACCGACATGTTGCGGTTGTTTTTCAATTTCTTGATGAGCTCTAAAATGGACGCTTGCACCGAAGGATCTAACGCAGTTGTTGGTTCGTCTGCAATGAGCAACTGTGGCTCGGAAGCCAGCGCCATGGCAATCATAATACGTTGGCGTTGTCCGCCTGAAAACTCATGCGGATATTTCTTCAAAGCGCCCCGTGGATCTGGCATTTCAACCTCTTCCAACAACGATAATACTTTGGCTTTTCGCACTTCTTTATTTTCATGTTGAAGGCATTCCTCCATTTGCTGCTGACACGTCATTGCGGGATTGAGCGCCGTCATGGGCTCTTGGAAAATCACCGTAATCTTTTTTCCGCGCAACGAAACCAAGGCCTCATCTGTGGGCCTCACTGTTCGATCTTCCTTCCCGATTAATTCACTTGAAAGAAAAATCTCCCCGGAAGGAAACGTTAAATTTTTTGTTGGAAGCAACCCGAGCAACGACATAGCGGTGACTGATTTTCCACTTCCAGATTCACCCACAACTGCAGTTATCTTTCCTGGGAAAAGCGCGTAGGATAAGGCATTCACAACAATTTTGTTGTTGAAGGCCACACTAAGGTTTTGTATTTCCAACAGGGGTTTCACGATCTGCAAGATGATTCTTATTTCAGTTGGAAAGACATTTCTACGCTGAAGAAATAAACATTTCAATCGCAATAAACCTTCTGTGTTTATACTTCTCCTGATTAAAATTTGATTAGCTTTATTCCAACTAAAATCACCCATCGTGAAAAAACTTGTATTTCTTTTCGCAATTCTTTTGGCGGCTCACAACTCTTTCGCGCAAGTAACTTGGAGCGAAAACGTAGCGCCTATTCTGTTTGACCACTGCACTACTTGCCACCACGAAGGAGGAATTGGACCGTCGTCTTTCATGACTTACGACGATGCATACAACAGTCAAGCAAGTATTTTAGGAGCGATAACTTCGGGGCAAATGCCGCCTTGGCCTGCCGACCCGAACTACCGTCACTTCGTTGGAGAAAACGTTTTGACTCAAGCTGAAAAACAAGCCATTGAAGATTGGATTGTTGGAGGCGCTTTAACAGGAGACTTAGCGCTTGCACCCGCTGCACCGGTTTACAACAGCAATTCACAATTGCCTTCCGTTGATCAATCGTATCTAACGCCAAATTACACGAGCCCTGCAACAAACAGCGACTACTACAGAACTTTCGTTATACCAAGTGGATTGGCTCAAGACGGGTGGATTGATGGCATTGAAGTTATTCCTGGAAATGCTAGCATTGTTCACCACGTGGTCATCTCTTACGATCCAACAGGGACAGGGGCTACACTTGACGCGAACGATCCTGGTGACGGGTTTCAGTCTACTGGTGGAAGCATTGTTAACGGATCGAAATTCCTCACGGCTTGGGCTCCGGGAGGCGGACCTTTGTGGGTGCCTTTAGGATTCGCGCAACGCTTGGAAGCGGGTGGCGATTTTCTTGTTGAATTTCATTATCCAGCAGGTACATTAGGACTTTCAGATCAAACCACCATTAACCTCCATTATTCAGATGATCCAACCCCACGCGAAGTTTGGTACGATCCTATTTTGAATCACGAGCCTGGAATTTTAGATCAAAACTTTCTCTTTATACCCGCCAACCAAACAGCCACATTCACACAGACGGTCAACATTCCTGTTGATGTTACTTTAATTGGAACGTTCCCGCACATGCACTTAATTGGAAGAAACATAAGCAGTTGGGCAGAGCTTCCAAACGGTAGCACAGAGCAGCTAATAAGCATTCCTTCGTGGGACTTCAATTGGCAGTTTACGTATAACTATCCGCAGCTCATTCACATTCCGCAAAACACAAATCTTCGTGCGCAGGCCTTTTACGACAACACCTCTGCAAATCCTTTCAACCCTCATAGTCCACCGCAATTGGTGACGGCTGGTGAGGCGACTGACGAGGAGATGATGATTATCTTTTTTGCCTATACATATTACATCCCTGGCGATGAAAACATTGTTGTTCAACCCATAGTTAGCACAGAAGAACAGCGCGTTTTTGAACAACAATTCGATGTTTTTCCGAACCCGAACAACGGAACCTTCAATGTTCAAACATTCAATCAGCGCTTCGATAAAGCTCTTGTCACTGTTACAGATATTAGCGGAAGAGTAGTTTACGAATCGAAATGGAACATCCCCGGTGGAATGCATACGCAAACTATAGAACTTGACCTTCCAAAAGGTATTTACGTACTACATGCTGAAGGACAAACCACTCACGAAAGTGAGCGTTTTATTATTGAATAATTAGAACGAAAACTTCAACGAAAAAACGTTGCTATACAGAACGTCGGAAGAATTTCCAACATCTGTTAACGCATAGTCAATAAACATTTTTCGAAGGCGAATGCCTATTCCAATATTGGGTTGATAGGTAGTGTACTCTTCCTCGAAATCCTTTACCCGCTGTGCGTTTCCAACTCCTGCTCTGAAAAAGATGGTGTTCGAATAACCTACTTCCAAACCAATATTCGGATCAATACTAAACGTATTTCCAGACACCAAAGCATTACGCTGTCCGTCTGTGGTGATCGTCGCATTTCCTTCGACCAAAAATGACATTTTTTCTTTGTTGAATTTGTAGCCCGCTCCCAATATCGCTCTTGGCAATGCAATCTCCAATCCGTTTTTCGGAAGGTCGTTTCCTGTTTGTTCAAAGACGGAAGTTGCGGTTGAGCCTAAGCTAAACGACCATGCGTTGAACGTTGAACTGGCATCGCGAATAACAGCGCCCAAGCACAAATGCTTTCCTTGGTACTGCGCACCTAGGTCGAATCCGAACCCAAATGAACGCGCGAAATCTCCAATCTGTCTGTAAATAATTTTTGCTGTTCCACCAATGTTTACACGACTTGCCCATGGCTTGTGAATGAAAGGAACCCCCTTCTTTGCGTAAGAAAATAAGAACGCGTAATCCGCTGCGTTAAATGTTGTAACCCTCGAATAGTCAATGTTTCCGTTGGGGTCGTACAAATCCAACGTGTTCGGAATATCATCTATTCCAAAACGAATCATAGAAAAAGATGCCGCTGACGATGAATCGAGTCGCTTGCCCACTGCAGCATAATCGTACTTCGCAATTCCCGCATAAGACTCGCTGTGCATGAGTGCCGCGTCTAACTTATTACCAAGTCCCATTAATCCTGCAGGATTCCAATAGCCCGATGTTACATCGTTCACGCTACTGATTTGAGCCTGTGACATTCCCATAGCACGCGCCCCAACACCTATTTGCAAGAATTCGTTCACATAGACACGCGCTACTTGAGCTTGCGCAACGGTTGCAGCGCAAAAGAGCAAAGCAAAAAGTGTAATTTTCGAAATGAGTTTTTTCTTCATGAGCGTGGATGAAACGATGGTCTTCCCATATTATTTCCTTACACTGAAATTACTTCTTCCACCACACTCGGAAGTTTCGCTTTCAAAAGGTTCTCAATTCCACCTTTCAAGGTTGCTGTTGATGAAGGACAGCCAGCGCATGAACCTTTCATTTCAACAAAAACTTTCTTCTCATCGTAACCTACGAAATCAATGGCGCCACCGTCTGCTTCCACGGCTGGACGAACAAACTCCTCCAACAACGCCATAATTGCATCGTCGTATTCTGAAGGTTTAAACTTCGAACGATCAACAGATGACGGGGTTGATCCTCCAGCTTTCGCCTCTTCAATCATACTTGCACTTCTGCTCATAAGCTCTGCAGGAACAGTGGAAACCGCAATCTCATTGTCCATGAGCCACTCGCGAATGTATTCGCGAAGCTGCATAACAATCATGTCCCAATCGATGGTCCCGTCTTTCGTTACCGTCACGAAATTATGTGCAATAAATACATTGGTTACAAATGGAAAATTGAAAAGTTCTTCTGCAAGCGGGGAAGAACCTGATGCTTCAGCCTTTGATTTATATTCAACTTGAAGTCCGCCGGTTAAAAGCAAACGATCCGCAACGAACTTCATAGATGAAGGATTCGGGGTCATTTCAGCATATACAGCCGTCGGAATTTTTTTTCTTTCGTTCATGTTACAAATGTAATTGCATTACTCGAAAACATTTACAATGAATGTTTATCTTTAAACCTCGTATTTTCGTTTAATTCGTTTGTGAATTTTTCACTTCAACATACAACATGAGAAAACTCTTGGTCTTCATTTTACTTGCGTCAAATGGCGTTATAGCCTTCGCACAAGAAACCTTTCCGTTCAATGGGATTCGTCCGAAAGACGTAACAGCCTACGCCCTTGTTAACGCCACCGTGTACTCCACTCCAGAAAATAAATTGGAAGGTGCAACTGTGGTCATTGAAAAAGGAAAAATAACCGCAGTTGGAAAAGGAATCCCTATTCCCGCGAATTGTGTTAGCATTGATGCAACAGGCAAGTTCATCTATGCTGGATTCATCGATGTTTTTTCTACCTATGGACTTCCTAAAAAACAGAATCAAAATCATGGAGAGGAATCAGACGATTCTGGAAAAGGGCCGTTAAACTGGAACGCCGCTATTCACCCGGAATACTCAGCTTCACTCGAAATTCAACACAACGAAGAAGAAGCCGAGAGCTATCGCAACAGTGGCTTTACAGCGGTATGCACACACAAGGCCGATGGTATAGCCCGTGGTAATGGTGCACTTGTTTCGTTGGGAAATGAAATACATGCCGACGTCATCAGTGCTGAAGCAGCATCTTACTTTTCATTCAACAAGGGAACCAGTCCACAACAATATCCATCTTCCATCATGGGCAGTATTGCTCTGTTGAAGCAGACGTATTGCGACGCGAATTGGTATGCGAATTTGAAGGGAAAAGGAGAGACCAATCTTTCATTGCGCGCCTTCAATGCGAACAGTATTCATGCGCAAATTTTCGAAGCGAACGACAAGTGGAATATTCTTCGCGCCGACGCAGTGGGCGACGAGTTCGGGGTTCAGTATCTCTTCAAAACAAACGGAAATGAATACCAGCGTTTGGAGGACATGAAAAACACCAAAGGCAAATTCATTGTTCCTGTTAACTATCCGCAAGCCTTTGATGTGAGCGACCCTGCAAGCAACCGTTACATCACCACTGCTGAATTGAAGCACTGGGAATTGGCGCCTTACAACTTGGCCTATATGCACAAGGCTGGACTTGAGTTTTGCATTACCGCACAAGGATTGGAAGACAAAAGTCAACTGTTGGAAAATGTAAAAACTGCCGTTGAAAACGGTCTTCCTGCAAACATCGCATTGGCCGCTTTAACCACTCGTCCTGCGCAATATTTAAACGCGCAACAACGCGTAGGTTCTGTCCTTGCGGGATACGACGCAAACCTTGTGATTACGAACAAAGAGCTTTTCACTAGCGGTTCAAAGGTGCTTGAAACATGGGTAAACGGTAAGCCTTATTTCGTTTCAAATGCCGAGTCCCTTTCACTTGAAGGAACTTACACCGTTTCAGTTTTAGGAACAACGGTTCAAGCTGAAAGCAAGAAAGGCAAAGGAGAAGGAGTAGTGATTACTTCTAAATTGAAAACAACAGATGCACTGAAAAAACTTCACAACGAACTGGGATCAACCGCACAAGATTCAACTTTGTTTCAGTTGAAATTACAGTTGAAAGATGGGTTCCCTGTTGGAGAGCTAACGCTAGATAGCGCAGCATTCGTGCGTGTTTCAGGAAATATTCACGCTAAAGAAAAAGAGTTGTCGTTAGACCTAACATCGTTCGGAAAATCAACGCTTTCAATCAACGCAAACGTAGTAGCTCTTCCGAAGAAAGAAGAGGAGAAGAAAGGGAAAAAAACAAAAACAATTCCTGGAGAAATCGTTTATCCGTTCACCGCATACGGCAAGTCATCACTTCCGCAAAAAGAGAATGTTGTGTTTCGAAATGCAACGCTTTGGACGTGTGAAAACGGAACCATTCAAGAAGGAGATTTGTGGGTGAAAAATGGAAAAATCGCTGGAATAGGAGTAGACCTTACCATTCCGAAGGGAGAAGTGGTTCAGGAATTTGATGCAAAAGGAAAACACATTTCACCAGGTATCATTGACGAGCACAGCCACATTGCGCTTTCAAGTGTGAACGAAGGCACGCAAGCAAGCAGCGCTGAAGTGGAAGAGGGAAGTGTTATTTATCCAGAAGACATTGATATTTATCGTCAACTTTCAGGAGGAACTACCGCCTCACAATTGTTACACGGAAGTGCTAATCCAATTGGCGGACAGAGCGCCTTGGTGAAATTGCGTTGGGGTGCAAATGCGGAAGGAATGAAAATTGAAAACGCACCTGGTTTCATCAAGTTCGCCTTGGGTGAAAACGTAAAGCAAAGCAATTGGGGCGATCGCGCAACCACTCGCTTTCCACAGACAAGAATGGGAGTAGAGCAAGTTTACTACGATCATTTTTATCGTGCCTTGGAATACGGAAAGACTTGGGAAAACTACAATGCCGCTTGCAAAAAAGTAAAGAAAGGACTACCCATGCCCCTTGCGCCGCGTAGAGATCTAGAATTGGAAACCATCCTAGAAATTCTTCGCAAAGAGCGATTCATTTCTTGTCACAGCTATGTTCAAAGCGAAATAAACATGCTCATGCATGTAGCAGATAGCTTCAATTTCAAAATTAATACGTTCACTCACATTCTTGAAGGCTATAAAGTCGCCGACAAAATGAAAGCGCACGGAGCTGGTGCTTCTACATTCAGCGACTGGTGGGCCTATAAGGCTGAAGTGAAAGACGCCATTCCATACAACGCTGCGCTTATGTATCAGCAAGGAATTGTTGTAGCCATCAATTCCGACGATGCGGAAATGGGCGCGCGTCTAAATCAAGAAGCCGGAAAAATTGTGAAGTACGGCGACGTCCCCGCAGAAGAAGCGTTGAAAATGGTGACTCTAAATCCAGCAAAACTTCTTCACCTCGACGATCGCATGGGGTCTTTGAAAGTGGGGAAAGACGCAGACTTCGTAGTTTGGAACAACGAACCCCTAAGCATCTATGCCAGAGCAGAGAAGACGTACATAGATGGAACGTGCTACTTCAACTTGGAAGAAGATGAAAAAGCAAGAGACGCTTTCACAGCCGAACGCGAACGCATCATTCAAAAAATGGAAGACGCTAAAAACGGCGGAGCTTCAACCAGAAAGCCACAACCAAAAACTCCGCATCACTTCCATTGCAACAGTATGGACGAGACATCAAAAGGAATTTTCATTAAAGAATAAACGAACATGACTATCCGCAAAATATTTTTATCGCTCGCGCTTCTTGCAACTTTTTCTGCACAAGCACAGCACAGACCCACTCCCGCAGCAACGCAGAACGAGTCAATTCTTCTAACCAACTGCTACGCGCATTTGGGAAATGGAAAAGTAATTGAGAACGCCTACATCGCTTTTGAAAACGGCGTTCTTACGCTTGTTGCCGACGCAACCGTTTCGCGCATAGATGTCACCAAATTCAATAAGGTCATTCCTATTGAAGGTCAGCATGTGTATCCAGGATTCATTGCTCCTAACTCTTCGTTGGGATTGGTTGAAACAGATGCCATTCGTGCACAAAACGATTTGTACGAAGTAGGAACTTTCAAACCGAGCGTTCGTTCGGTTATTGCGTACAACGCAGACTCGGAAATTATTCCCACCGTTCGTTCGAACGGTGTGTTATTGGGACAAATAACGCCGCGAGGCGGAATAATTTCAGGTTCTTCTTCAGTCATGCAATTCGATGCATGGAACTGGGAAGACGCTGTGGTGCGTGCAGACGACGGTCTTCATCTCAACTGGCCGCAAGTCATTCACAGACACTACGACAAAGGAAGAATTCTTGTGTCGAAAGTAAAAAGCTACGATCAACAAAAAAGAGAAATTGAGTTGTTCTTCGGCGACGCGAAAGCCTACGCCAAAGCACCAAAGGGAGATTTGACTGAGCTTCGCTTCGAAGCCATGGCAGGGCTTTTCGACGGAAGCAAAACGCTTTACGTACATGCCGATGAATTGAAGTCTATTCACGAAGCGGTTCAATTCAAACGCGACATGGGCATTGTAAAGATGGTTCTAGTTGGCGGATACGACGCGCCACTTGCAGCTTCTATTTTGAAAGAAGAAAACGTTTCTGTTCTTCTACGTCGCGTGCACGATCTTGCTTCTTTGGACGAAGACGATCCACACGCGTCTTTCGCTTTAGCAAAAAAATTATATGACGCTGGAATCCTTTTCGCATTTCAAAACGAAGGAGACATGGAGCGCATGGGCACGCGAAACCTACCATTCATGGCCGGTACAGCCGTTGCGCACGGACTTCCATACGAAGAGGCGGTGAAAGCGTTAACGATAAATGCAGCAACCATTTTAGGCGTCGATAAAAAATACGGAAGTCTTGAAGTAGGAAAAAGTG